>NZ_FMXV01000053.1:0-14580 GCF_900104425.1 Pseudomonas sp. NFACC13-1
GGCGACGCGCCTGGGATCGAGTTATCCCGTTTTTTGTCTTCCCACCCGCCATCCGGAAAGTGATTTACACGACCAACGCAATCGAGAGCATCAACGCTCAACTGCGAAAGATCATCAAAACGAGGGGACACTTCCCAACCGATGATGCTGCCACCAAATTAATCTGGCTCGGCTTGCGCAATATCACGGCAAACTGGGGCAGTGCGGCCCACGACTGGAAAAGTGCCATGAATCAGTTCGCGATCCTGTACGGGGACCGGTTCATCAGGCCGACGTGGTAAATGAAGGCCTGCTTAACGGCAGGCCGTCACCGGCCCGCACACAAAAAATCTGACACTCCCAAGCAGCCGGACAGATCATCACCCGCTGCATGCCGGTCCATCCCGACCGGCACGCGAGTCCATTGTCCTGACCTTGGTTCGGCTGCTTAACCCAAAGACTCACCAACCGACACAGTCCCCCGCCCAATCAACCGCCCCAACACCCCACTCTCATCAAACAACGCCCCTTTCGCCGCCGCCGCATCAGAATCCGCCAGCAACGCCGCCAACCCCGCCGGTAACCCGACACTGATCAACACCGCCTCAAACTCAGCCTGCGGCAGGTTCTGATAAACCACCGGCTTACCGGTTTTCTGGCTGATCAACGCAGCCAGTTCGGTCAACGTGTAGCTGCTATCCCCCGCCAGTTCATAGACTTTTCCCGCCTGCCCTTCAGTGGTCAGCACCACCGCCGCGGCTTGGGCGTAGTCGGCACGGGGGGCGGAGCTGATTCGGCCCTCGCCGGCGCTGCCGAGCAGGACGCCATGTTCCACGGCGCTCGGTACGTTAGCCAGGTAGTTTTCGGTGTACCAGCCGTTGCGCAGCAATACGTGGGGCACGCCCGAGGCTTTCAAGGCGGCTTCGGTATCGCGATGTTCAGCGGCCAAGCCCAAGGTGGAGGTGTCGGCGTGCAGGACGCTGGTGTAGGCCAGGAGCGTGACACCTGCGGCCTTGGCGGCATCGATCACGGCGCGGTGTTGGGCGGCGCGGTTGCCCAGTTCATTGGAGGAGATCAACAGCAGTTTATCGACGCCTTTCAGCGCGGCAGTCAATGTGGTCGGTTGGTTGTAGTCGGCGGTGCGTACCACCACGCCCCGGGCGGCCAGGTCCCGGACCTTGCCGGGGTCTCTGACCAGGGCCACGATTTGCTCGGCTGGCACGCGTTCAAGCAGGGACTGGATAACGAGACGGCCCAGTTGGCCGGAGGCTCCGGTGATGGCGATCATGACAAAATACCTTGATGGGAAAAGGAGGTGAAGTCATCCTAGGGCCCTAAGTAACTTTTTGTAAGTACGTACATAAAGGTAAGTATCGTGGACATCACCACCGAAATTTCCGAGCCGTTTAGCGCCGCTGTTCGACGCGGCGATGTACTGAGCGCCGACTGCCCTTCTCGGGAGATCCTCAAGCACATGACCAGTCGCTGGGGCGTGCTGGTGCTGGTCATTTTGCTGGGCGGGATGCACCGCTTCAGCGAGCTGCGCCGCAAGATCGGCGGGGTCAGCGAGAAGATGCTTTCGCAGACGTTGCAGGAGCTTGAGGCGGATGGGTTGGTCGATCGCAAGTCGTTACCGGTGGTGCCGCCGCATGTGGAGTACCGCTTGACGCCATTGGGGCGGGAGGCGGCTGAGCATCTTGAGGTGATGGTGAATTGGATTGAGGAGAAGATCCCGCAGATTATGTCGTCGCGGCGGGGTCGGTTGGGGGGTGAGGCGCAGGAGTGATTGGGGCTGCTCGGCGCAATAATTCATAGGTCAGATCTGCCTCATGAAATGTGGCGCACCATTCTTGAAAGCCCGATCGGGGCTCGCATGATAGACGGACGATAAGTCCGGAATCCGTATTAAAGATTTCTTTGACGGCTGCTATATCTCCTGGCATTGCATCACGAACATTTATCCAATCAACGTACAGAGCCTTTGTACAATCGACACGGGTCAACTTTATAAAATCGCCTTCGACAAGTGTCATGGCCTCGGTTAACACCTCTTACAGGTTCAGAGAGAAAATCAGGGAAAAATGCTTTTACCGTGCACCGTAACTGGCATCTGCAGGGTCTTTGCGATCCGGATTAAAACACTCATGCACTCGTCAGACACAACAAGCGGAGGCTCATTGATCATGTAGAGCAGGTGTTCGAACGCTACTCCGGCCTCGTTGTGATCGACATAATCCAAGACAATCTCAGCGCCATTCTCTAGACCTGCCTGAGCCAATGCATGGTCGTCCGGTACCGGGCCAAGCTGTTCGTATGCGATGGACATCAACGTCGAGACTTCCTTGAGCGCCTCTACGAAATCGGCCCGCAAATCGTTGTTATGGTGGCTCACTAAAAAGACTCCTTCGTTTATGGTGATCTATGGTCCGTCCAAATAAGGGCAAATAAGGACAAATAAGGGGACAGAATTATTTCAGATTCACCCCTTCAAAAGCATTCGCATGAATGCTTGCTCCTGCTTCCCCACCATCTGTGGGCCAAGCCAGGACCTGAGCACCGCGCCTCCAGGCCAGCTATCCTCGCGCCTTTGCCTACAACTGCACCAGAATCCGCCGGCTTTGCAGCCTTGCCCTCGGACGCTATCGTTTCCTTACCACTGACCGAGCCGGTATCGATGACACTCAGCTACGCTAGGAACCCTCGGGAAAGTCATTGGCCCAGGGAGCTAGAGGAGGGCCCATCCTCATTCGTGAAGGAAGCTAATGCGGCCTAGCCCTGGGCAGAAAGCGCTGCTATCCACTCTCGTACACTGCCAATCTGCGGTCTTAATACCTGTAGTAAAAAGGAGGTTTACATCGCCATGGACATCCAGGAAATCAAGCAACGCCTGGCCCGCCCCGCCGTGAAGCTCATTGCCGGCGGCTTTCGTCCTGCCGGCACCGACGAAGAAAGCTGGCTGGGCAACGTCTTCCTGTTCCGGCCTGATGAAGATGTACCCACCAACCAGGCGGGGCAACCGTTGCTCCCCTATGCGCAGTTTTACCTGCCTGCCCTGCCCGTCCACAGCCCGCTGCTGGCGGGGATTCGTGTATTGACGGTGTTCATTTCAAACCCGTTCCCCGAGCACTTTGAGCCGATGGGGAATAATTGGGTCATCCGCGAATATGGGCCGGATGATGTGCTGGTGCGCAAGTCTTTGCCGGTGGCAGGTACATTTCTCAAACCCTTCCCACTGACAGCGCAAGCGGTGCCGGAGGACTTTCCACTGTGGGATGGCGGTGGTGTCCCGGAGGACCTTGAGCAAGCAATCCTCACGCTGGAACGCGCGGGCGAGATACAGAGCTATTACGACTTGGTCACCCACACCTACGAACACAAGTTCGGCGGTTACCCTTCGTTTTGCCAGTCGGGTGTTGATCCGGGTGAAGGGTTCGAGTTTGTGTTCCAGATCTCATCGGATGCGAAGATCAATCTGAACGTGGTCGACAGTGGTAGCCTGATGTTCTGGAAGCACAATGAAACTGGGGAGTGGGCGCTTTATTATGATTTTTACTAAAAAATAGGGGGGCCAGATTTATTTTCTGTCCCCCTTCGTCAGCCCTAAAAACTGCCCCCTTCAACATGGTAAACCTTCGGCTCCTCCGAAAAATATTCCTCCAACCCCATCATGAACAACCGATGGTCTTCACTCGCCTCGAAGCCCGGTGTGTGGTCTTCCAGCGATTGCCACCGCACGATCAGGTTGAACTGCTCGGGGGTTTCGATCCCTTGCGCCAGCATGTGGCCGCCGTAACCCTTGGCCCGTGTGAGCAATGGAGCGACTTCGGCAAATGCGCGTCGGAACGTTTCAATGCGTTCTTTGTGAACAGGAAGCACAGCGATTTCGTAAACCATGACGCACCTCTGAATGGGTTGAAGTCGGCACTCACGGAATGAGCGACGGTTCGACGGCAATGGCGATTTTGCCTCGGAGACCGTTGTTGGGGCTTTCCAACCGGGCATGGGCCAGGGGAATGTCGGCCAGCGAATAGACGGCGCCGACATGGGGGCGCAGCTGACCGCGGGCTATCAATGCGCTCAGCTCATCGAGCTTGCCGCGGTTTTGTCGGGTGAACACGAAGTGATAGCTCGCGTTCTTGCCCCAGGCCTGGACGAGGTTTTGTGGCTGGGCGATGTCCACGATCGAGACGACGCGGCCCAGTTGGGCGAGGACGTCGGGGCTGCGGGACAGTGTGTTGCCGCCGATGGTGTCGAATACGACATCCACGCCGCGGCCCGCGGTTTCCCGAAGGACAGCGTCGACATAATCTTCTTTTTCGTAGTCGATGATCACGTCGGCACCCAAGTTGCGGGCAAACGCAGCGTTTGCTTCGCGCACAGTGGTGAGCACCCGGGCGCCCATGGCTTTCGCCACTTGGATCGCGACATGGCCGACGCCTCCAGCGCCGCCATGGACAAGAATGCTCTCGCCGACCCTGAGCGCCGCGCGCACCACCAGCGCTTCCCACACCGTCCCGCCCACCAGGGTCAGGCTTGCGGCCTCAAGATGGCTCAGCTCGGGCGGTTTCTTCCCGACAATGCTCTCGGCCGCGACGTGGTACTCGGCATAGCTGCCTGCCCCTTCAAATATTTGCGGGGTGTACCAGACTTCGTCTCCAGGCGCGAAGGAGGTCACACCGGGCCCAACGGCTTCGACCACGCCGGAGACGTCGTGGCCGGTGATGGCCGGTAGTGGCACCAGGTCGGAATAGTCGCCGCGTCGAACCTGGTAATCCAACGGGTTGATGGAAGTGGCATGCACCCGGACCAAGACTTGCCCCGCTTGCGGCACGGGCTTGGGCACGTCGCGGAGTTCGAACGATTCAGGACCGCCGAATGATTTAAGCATCATCGCTTTCATAGTAAATCCTCGTATCGATAAAAAGGGATATCGGAATATCTCGATATCCTGTGGTAAAAAAACGCTACAGGTCTTTCCCAATGATCTCGGCGAGAGCACTGATGGTTGCTTCATTGCGTTTGTAATAGGTCCACTGGCCGATGCGCCTGACTTCGACCAGACCCACCCGTTGCAACGTAGCCAGATAACCGGACACCGTCGACTGCGACAGGCCGATCCCTTCCTGGATACTGCTGACGCAAACGCCGACCGTGTGAACGTCACCCTCATCCTGCGGGGGGAAGTTCTTTGCCGGATCCTTCAAACCTTTCAGGATTTGGAGACGTGTCGGGTTTGAGAGGGCTTTGAATATTTCGAGTAGGTCCATGTGGCGAGGATATCGAGATTTTTCGATATGTCAATACGTGAATTGGGAGAGCTCGTGAGCTGGGGATGTGAGGCTGCTTCGCAGCCTAGCGGGGATAAATCCCCTCGCCACAGGTTTTGTGTGTGTGGGCTGCTTGGTTGATTGGTATTTGGGGAGCGTGGTTTTTTTGTGAGTGCTGCGCACTCAAGCGGGAGCAAGCTCCCTCGCCACGGGAAGTGAGCTTCTTGAGACTGTGTCAGGAATGGCGGGCCCGTTGGGGCTTTTTCGATATGAGACCGTTCCTACTGCGTTCACAAAAAGGGGCAAAGCGATCAGTCTCGGGCCACTACCTTTGACGACAACGAGCCCTTATCGCAATCTGTTCACCTTTCCGTTTCTTCACTAGGCTTTCCATGTCATTTGCGACCGTAGTGCTGCTCGACTCTTGGCCACAGCCGAGTACATCGCCCGAACCCATCGTGTTCGCCACGGACACGCAGCTATGCTTGCGGTACTTCGCTGCTGGGGAGGAAATAGCTGTAATCCATTTTCCTCTTGTCAAAAAAATTGAGTTCGGGTCGCCAAACGATGAGACGCTGGGCGGCCATCCGCTTGTCCGACTTGGCCTCAAGCATTATCAAATTCATCGTGTAGATAACTCGCCTTGGCTGGCGGAGCTTGAGCGGAGAAACGCCGTTCATCCACAACATGACAAACAGCGGTTTCTAGAGAATGCCATTCACTATGTCTTTACGTTTCAAGACTCTACGCTCGAATGCATCGTGTATGAGGGGGAGTTCTGGCACCCCAAAATACAAACCTTTACTTCAGAGCAAGAGGCAAAGGATGTCTGGCGCCAATTGATCAATGACATGAGCGCATGACCCAAGAAAAGGGGCGGAATCCAACCGCTTGGATCGTTTGCAATGGGTCGAGTGGCGACCATCATTCATTAGAATTGGTCAACCCTTGTCCTCCCTCAAGTGAAGGACCTGCCTTAACACTATTGCCACCTACAGCCAATAACCTGGGCGCTATCCGACTCAAAACTGACACTGCTGTGATGGTTCGTTTAGCTAAATTGGCGAGCGTACATGGCGACCTGCTCAGGAAACAGCTCTTCATAAAGAGGATGGGGGACGCCAAGAATGTGTATCTCGATGCAATCAGCTAAAAGCTCTGCCGAATAATCCAGAATGCTAATGCCCGCACATGGAATAGCGAAACCCGCTTCGGTTTGAACAGAAAGCGCTAGAGCAGACTGATCGAGGTGATTGGTGCGGCACTCATTTCTGATAACACTGTACCCATTGGCGGGCTCGAACTGGCCGAAAGCGACACCCATCGGAGGGTCGCCATTCTCTAGCGCTGAGTAGCCTACTAAAACCAACCCGCTATAAATCGAAAAACGCACCATTTGATTGCCTGTTTTTTTATAAGTGCTTCGCACTCAAGCGGGAGCAAGCTCCCTCGCCACGAAAAGCGGTGTTGTGTGGATTCAGGGATGGCGATCCAGCTTCTTCAGGAACACCGTCATTTCCTTCTCCGCCTGCTTGTCGCCGTGGGCTCGGGCGGCTTCGAGGCCTTGTTCCCAGGCTTCGCGGGCGGCCGGTAGGTCGCCTTGGCCTTGGTGGGCCTTGCCCAACAGTTTCCAGGCGGCTGAATACTTGGGGTCGAGTTCGACGCAGCGTTGGAAGTGTTCGGCGGCGCGGGGGAATTCGCCGAGGTCCAGGTAGCCTTTGCCCAGGCCGAAGCGGAGCAGGGCGTTGTCCACGCCTTTGGCGAGCATTTTTTCCAGGGATTCGAGCATGGCGGCGTCCTTATCTGTTGTGTCAGGGGTTGATCGGTTGGCTGCTAGATAGCTATCGCGAGCAAGCTCGCTCCCACAGGGGGTTGGGGTTGCTCACTGCATTTGTGAGCAATGACGATCCTCTGTGGGAGCGAGCTTGCTCGCGATGAGGCCCTTTCTGTCACTGCACATCCCAGATCAGAAGAAACTCAACCCCACATGGAACAGCTTCTCGACATCGCGAATGTGCTTCTTGTCCACCAGGAACAGGATGACATGGTCGCCGGTCTTGATCGTGGTGTCGTCATGGGCGATCAGGACTTCTTCGTCGCGGATGATCGCACCGATGGTGGTGCCGGGGGGCAGGCCGATGTCGCGGATGGCTTTGCCGATCACTTTGCTGGACTTGGCATCGCCGTGGGCAATGGCCTCGATGGCTTCGGCCGCGCCGCGGCGCAGGGAGTGGACGCTGACGATGTCGCCGCGGCGTACGTGGGCGAGCAAGGTGCCGATGGTTGCCAGTTGCGGACTGATGGCGATGTCGATGTCGCCGCCCTGGATCAGGTCGACGTAGGCCGGGTTGTTGATGATGGTCATCACTTTCCTCGCCCCCAGGCGCTTGGCCAGTAGCGACGACATGATGTTGGCTTCGTCGTCGTTGGTCAGGGCCAGGAAGATGTCGGCGTCGGCGATGTTTTCTTCCAGCAGCAGGTCGCGGTCCGAGGCGCTGCCTTGCAGCACCACGGTGCTGTCGAGGGTGTCCGAGAGGTAGCGGCAGCGGGCCGGGTTCATCTCGATGATCTTGACCTGGTAGCGGCTTTCGATGGCTTCGGCCAGGCGCTCGCCGATCTGTCCGCCGCCGGCGATGACGATGCGTTTGTAGTTCTCGTCGAGGCGGCGCATTTCGCTCATCACCGCGCGAATATTCGCCTTGGCGGCGATGAAAAACACTTCGTCGTCGGCTTCGATCACCGTATCGCCCTGGGGCAGGATCGGCCGGTCCCGGCGGAAAATCGCCGCGACCCGGGTCTCCACGTTCGGCATGTGTTCGCGCAACTGGCGCAGTTGCTGGCCCACCAGCGGCCCGCCGTAGTAGGCCTTGACCGCCACCAGTTGGGCCTTGCCTTCGGCGAAGTCGATCACCTGCAGGGCGCCGGGGTGCTCGATCAGGCGCTTGATGTAGTTGGTCACCACCTGTTCGGGGCTGATCAGCACGTCCACCGGGATCGCTTCGTTGTCGAACAGGTCGGCACGGGTCAGGTAGGC
Organism: Pseudomonas sp. NFACC13-1; assembly: GCF_900104425.1. Taxonomy (NCBI): domain Bacteria; kingdom Pseudomonadati; phylum Pseudomonadota; class Gammaproteobacteria; order Pseudomonadales; family Pseudomonadaceae; genus Pseudomonas; species Pseudomonas sp. NFACC13-1. The sequence continues at coordinate 8,281 of NZ_FMXV01000053.1, forward strand.
GGCTTCGCGCACCCGGGCGATTTTGGTCGGGGTGTGGAACAGGGTGTGGGCGACCTGGCAGGCGACCATGTTGGTTTCGTCGCTGTTGGTCACGGCCACCAGCATGTCGGCATCGTCGGCGCCGGCCTGGCGCAGTACCGTGGGCAAGGAACCTCGGCCCTGAACGGTGCGGATGTCGAGGCGGTCGCCGAGGTCGCGCAGGCGTTCGCCGTCGGTGTCGACCACGGTGATGTCGTTGGCCTCGCTGGCCAGATGTTCCGCCAGCGAACCGCCGACCTGCCCTGCGCCGAGGATGATGATTTTCATCCAGTCACTCCTATCGAATCGGTCTTAACCGCGTGCGGCGGCGATCTTGATCAGCTTGGCGTAGTAGAAGCCGTCGTGCCCGCCCTCTTGGGCCAGCAACTGGCGGCCATGGGGCTGCTTCAGCCCGGCCTGGCTGGCGATGTCCAGTTCCCGGGCACCCGGGGTGCGGGCGAGGAAGGCCTCGATCACGTCGGTGTTCTCGGTAGGCAAGGTCGAACAGGTGGCGTAGAGCAACATGCCGCCCACTTCCAGGGTCTGCCACAGGGCATCGAGCAATTCGCCCTGCAATGTGGCCAGTGCGGCGATGTCGTCCGGCTGGCGGGTGAGCTTGATGTCCGGGTGACGGCGGATCACCCCGGTGGCCGAGCACGGCGCGTCCAGCAGGATGCGCTGGAACGGTTTGCCGTCCCACCAGGTCGCGGTGTCGCGACCGTCGGCGGCGATCAGTTGGGCATCCAGGCCCAGGCGTTCGAGGTTTTCCTTCACCCGCACCAGGCGCTTGGCTTCCAGGTCCACCGCCACCACGCCGGCCAGCTTCGGCTCGGCCTCGAGAATGTGACAGGTTTTGCCGCCGGGCGCGCAGCAGGCGTCCAGCACCCGTTGCCCGGGCGCCAGCTCCAGCAGATCGGCGGCCAGTTGCGCGGCTTCGTCCTGGACGCTGATCCAGCCCTCGGCAAAGCCCGGCAACGCCCGTACGTCGCCCGGGGTTTCCAGCACGATACCGTCGCGGCTGTACTGGCACGGGATGGCCGGGATGCCCGCCTCGCCCAGTAACGCCAGATAGGCATCGCGGGTATGGTGGCGACGGTTGACTCGCAGGATCATCGGCGGGTGGGCGTTGTTGGCCGCGCAGATGGCTTCCCATTGCTCGGGCCAGAAGGCTTTCAGGGATTTCTGCAACCAGCGCGGGTGGGCAGTGCGCACCACCGGGTCGTGTTCCAGCTCGGCCAGCAGGGTTTCGCTTTCCCGTTGGGCGCGGCGCAACACGGCATTGAGCAGGGCCTTGGCCCAGGGCTTTTTCAGCTTGTCGGCGCAGCCTACGGTCTCGCCGATGGCGGCGTGGGCCGGGACGCGGGTGTAGAGCAGTTGATAGAGCCCCACCAGCAGCAGCGCTTCGACGTCGGCATCGGCGGCCTTGAACGGCTTCTGCAACAGCTTGGCCGCCAGGGCCGACAACCGTGGCTGCCAGCGGGCGGTGCCGAAGGCCAAGTCCTGGGTGAAACCGCGATCACGGTCATCGACCTTGTCCAGTTGGGTCGGCAGGGAACTGTTCAGCGAGGCTTTCCCGCTGAGTACCGCGGCAAGGGCCTTGGCGGCGGCCAGACGCGGGTTCATGAGGCGTCCGTCGCTTGGCCGAGGACGGTGCCGACGGCAAATTTCTCACGGCGGCTGTTGAACAGGTCGCTGAAGTTCAGCGCCTTGCCACCGGGTAGTTGCAGGCGCGTCAGGCACAACGCCTGTTCACCGCAGGCAACGACGAGGCCGTCCTTGCTGGCGCTGAGGATTTCACCCGGTGCGCCCTTCCCTTCGGCGTAATTGGCCGCCAGCACTTTCAGGGCTTCGCCGTTCAAGGTGCTGTGGCAGATCGGCCACGGGTTGAAGGCCCGCACCAGACGCTCCAGCTCGACGGCCGGACGGCTCCAGTCGATGCGGGCTTCGTCCTTGTTCAATTTGTGTGCGTAAGTGGCGAGGCTGTCATCCTGCACTTCGCCTTCCAGCGTGCCGGCAGCCAGGCCGGCAATGGCCTCGACCACGGCCGGCGGGCCGATGAGTGCGAGGCGGTCGTGCAGGCTACCGCCGGTGTCGTCGGCACTGATGGGGGTGCTGACCTTGAGCAGCATCGGCCCGGTGTCCAGGCCGGCTTCCATGCGCATCACCGTCACGCCGCTCTCGGCATCGCCGGCTTCCACGGCGCGCTGGATCGGCGCCGCACCGCGCCAGCGCGGCAGCAGCGAGGCATGGCTGTTGATGCAGCCCAGGCGCGGGATATCCAGCACCACTTGGGGCAGGATCAGGCCGTAGGCGACCACCACCATCAAGTCCGGCTGCAGCGCCGCCAGTTCGGCCTGGGCCTGCGCGTCGCGCAGGGTCGGCGGCTGCAACACCTGGATGCCGTGTTCCAGGGCAAGCTGCTTGACCGGGCTGGGCATCAGTTTTTGCCCGCGACCGGCCGGCCGGTCCGGCTGGGTGTAGACCGCGACGATGTCGTGGGGGCTGGCCAGCAGGGCCTTGAGGTGTTCGGCGGCAAATTCGGGAGTGCCGGCAAAGACGATGCGCAGGGGCTCAGTCATGGGAAGCTCTCAATTACAAAGCAGTCGCAAAAAGAAAAAGGCTTGCCGCGGCAAGCCTTTGAAGGGGGGCATCAAGCATTCTGGCGATGAAGTTTTTCCAGTTTTTTCTTGATCCGGTCACGCTTGAGGGTAGACAGGTAATCCACGAACAGCTTGCCGTTGAGGTGGTCGCACTCGTGCTGGATGCACACCGCCAGCAAGCCTTCGGCGATCAGTTCATACGGCTGGCCGTCACGGTCCAGGGCCTTGATCTTCACCTTCTGCGGCCGGTCGACGTTTTCATAGAAGCCTGGCACCGACAGGCAGCCTTCCTGGTACTGGTCCATCTCGTCGGTCAGGGTTTCGAACTCGGGGTTGATGAACACCCGCGGCTCGCTGCGGTCTTCGGAAAGGTCCATCACGACGATACGCTTGTGCACGTTGACCTGGGTCGCGGCGAGGCCGATGCCTGGCGCCTCATACATTGTTTCAAACATGTCATCGACCAACTGACGCACTTCGTCGTCCACTACGGCCACTGGTTTGGCGATAGTGCGCAGGCGCGGGTCCGGAAATTCGAGAATGTTCAAAATGGCCATAAGCTTGATAAATGCACGTGTGAGGTAAAGTCGGGTGGCTGGCCTGGCGTGTCTTGGGATGCAGGCTACCGTTGTAAAACGTTGCCCTTGGGGAAAACAGCTCCGCAGGGCAGCGAGCCACGGGGGCTCTGGCGTTTTACGCGAACGCACATAATAAAGGGATTCACCGCATGAGGAAATCACTACTCGCCCTGCTGCTCCTGGCTTCGGCCGGTATCGCGCATGGGCAAGTGCAACTTCGGGAAGGTTTTCCCCAGCAATACACAGTGGTGACGGGGGACACACTGTGGGACATTTCCGGCAAATACCTGCGCGAGCCGTGGAAATGGCCAGAACTCTGGCAGGCCAACCCGCAGATCGAAAACCCCAACCTGATCTATCCGGGCGATACCCTGTCGCTGGTCTACGTCAACGGCCAGCCACGCCTGATCCTCGATCGCGGCGCCTCCCGCGGCACCATCAAGCTGTCGCCACGCATTCGCAGTTCGCCGGTGGCCGACGCCATCCCGAGCATTCCGCTGCAAGCCATCAACAGCTTCCTGCTGAGCAACCGCATCGTCGACACACCTGAAGATTTCGACAAGGCGCCCTACGTCGTCGCCGGCAATGCCGAGCGGGTGCTCAGCGGCATGGGGGATCGGGTCTTTGCCCGTGGCAGATTCGACTCGAACCAGTCGGCCTACGGCATCTTCCGCCAGGGCAAGGTCTACACCGACCCCGAGACCAAGGAATTTCTAGGCATCAACGCCGACGACATCGGCGGCGGCGAAGTGGTCGCCACAGAGGGTGATGTCACCACCCTGGCCCTGCAACGCACCACCCAGGAAGTGCGCCTGGGTGATCGCCTGTTCAGCGGCGAAGAGCGCTCGATCAACTCGACCTTCATGCCCAGCGCGCCAAAATCGGACATCAACGGGTTGATCCTGGACGTGCCTCGCGGCGTGACCCAGATCGGCGCGCTGGACGTGGTCACCCTGAACAAGGGCCGCCGCGATGGGCTGATCGAAGGCAACGTGCTGGCGGTGATGAAGACCGGTGAAACCGTGCGCGACCGCATCACTGGCGAGCCGGTGAAAATCCCCGATGAGCGGGCCGGCCTGCTGATGGTGTTCCGCACTTACGACAAGCTCAGCTACGGCTTGGTGCTGTACGCCTCGCGCTCGCTGTCGGTGCTCGACAAGGTCCGTAATCCATAACGGGTCTCACAAGTTACCAACAGAGTTATCCACAGCTTGTTCCCCTTTGTATGGGGCTTATAACGGTCAAGGATGATCGCATGTCATTACCTGAATCCGCTCCGGTTTCCCCTGCGGAACTGGAGGCTCGGCTACGCCTTCACCGCTTGCCGGAACTCGGTCCCAAGCGTTTCATGACCCTGATGGAGGCCTTCGGCTCGGCCTCCAAGGCCATCAGTGCACCGGCCAGCGCCTGGCGAGCGCTGGGCTTGCCCATCGCCTGTGCCGAGGCGCGACGCAACCCGGATGTGCGTGACGGCGCCGCCCACGCATTGGCCTGGCTAGAGCGTGCGGGCCAGCATTTACTGATGTGGGACCAACCCGACTACCCGGCGCTGCTGGCACAGATCAGCGACGCGCCACCGCTGCTGTTCGTCGCAGGCGACGCCACCATTCTGGAAAAACCCCAGCTGGCGATGGTCGGCAGTCGCCGGGCATCGCGGCCGGGCATGGACACCGCGGCGGCGTTTTCCCGCAGCCTGGCCGGGGCCGGTTTTGTCATCACCAGCGGCCTGGCCCTGGGCATCGATGCGGCGGCCCATCAGGCGGCGCTGGACGTTGGCGGGCGCACCGTCGGCGTGCTGGGCACCGGCCTGGAAAATTTTTATCCACAGCGCAATCGTCGGCTGGCGGACGCCATGATTGCCCAAGGCAGCGCGGTGCTGTCGGAGTTTCCGTTGGACGCGCCGCCCCACGCCAGCAACTTTCCGCGTCGCAACCGGATCATCAGCGGTTTGTCCCTGGGGGTGCTGGTGGTGGAAGCCAGTGTCGCCAGCGGCTCGCTGATCACCGCCCGGCTGGCGGCGGAACAGGGCCGCGAGGTGTATGCCATTCCTGGATCGATCCATCACCCCGGCGCCCGGGGCTGCCATCAGCTGATCCGCGACGGTGCGGCGCTGGTGGAAACCGTCGAGCACATCCTCGAAGCGTTGCGCGGCTGGCAGCAGTTGCCGCTGGCCGCGGCGCCTGAGCCGGTGACCCATCCGCTGCTGCGCCTGTTGCATGCCGCGCCGTTGAGCAGCGAGGCGTTGGCCGACGCCAGCGGCTGGGGCTTGCCCAAAGTGCTGGCGGCGTTGACCGAGCTGGAAATGGAAGGACGCGCCACCTGTGACAACGGGCGCTGGTTTGCGCGCTAGGTTTTATGGGGAAGATCGGTAAACTGCCCACAGCCTTATTTGCGTTGCGGGAGAATCTTTCATGGTCAACAGTTGGCGTGTGCAACAAGCCGCGCGAGAAATTCGCGCCGGGGCGGTGATTGCCTATCCAACCGAAGCGGTCTGGGGCCTGGGTTGTGACCCGTGGAACGAGGAGGCGGTGGAGCGCCTGCTGGCGATCAAGTCGCGGCTGCCCGACAAAGGCCTGATCCTGGTGGCTGACAACATCCACCAGTTCGACTTCCTGTTCGAAGACTTCCCCGAAACCTGGATGGACCGCATGGCCAGCACCTGGCCGGGGCCCAATACCTGGCTGGTGCCCCACCAGAACCTGCTGCCGGAATGGATCACCGGCGTGCACGACACCGTCGCACTGCGGGTCAGCGACCATCCCACCGTGCGCGACTTGTGCTCGTTGGTCGGGCCGCTGGTGTCCACCTCGGCCAACCCCCAAGGGCGCCCGGCGGCGCGCACGCGGATTCGCGTCGAGCAGTATTTCCGCGGGCAGATCGATCTGGTGCTCGGCGGCAACCTGGGCGGGCGCAAGAACCCCAGCGTGATTCGCGACCTGGCCAGCGGCAAAGTGGTGCGACCGGACTGAGCCCGTATACAAACTCTGCACCTTGCACAAAACCACTGTGGGAGCGAGCTTGCTCGCGATGGGGTCAGGTCAGCGAGCATTGATATTGACTGACACACCGCTATCGCGAGCAAGCTCGCTCCCACAGGAATTTGT
>NZ_FMXV01000007.1:0-232918 GCF_900104425.1 Pseudomonas sp. NFACC13-1
CAGAAAACTCCCGCCTCTTGCTACACACCCTCCACTCGAGCTTATCCGGAGAAGCTACCGGAAATGGGGTATGCGAGCCACATTGAGTGTTACCTGGCAGATGGTAGCGGAATTATTAATCGAGCCGGTCTGCGGATATACGTGGGGAATCTGCTCAGGCATCAGAACATTGGAATGGAGATGATCAAGGACGGGGTATGGAATGTGATCTTCGGTCCGGTGATCCTAGGTCACGTCAATGCCAGGGACGCAAAGAACGGCTATGTTTCAATAAAAGTGTCACCTATGTGAATGCACTTTTTTGTAACCCATGTGGTTGTCCCGTACAGCCCCACCACTTGGCACCTCGCTTTGGCTCGGTGTGCCCTCACTCCGGCATTGCTCCGTGGGCCCGCCGCGAAGGGCCATCCATGGCCCAGCGCGGCTATCCCGGCATCCATGCCGGGATGCCCACTACGCAATGCCTGCGTTCGGCCAGCGTGGTTAACGGGGCGCCTCAGATCAAAATCAAACGCGAGGCGGCCTTATAGCCGACCTGGTTCAGAGTGAACGCGTTCACCCTGTGGGAGCGAGCTTGCTCGCGAAGGCGATTTCACTGTCGATGAGGATATTGAGCAAGCTCGCTTTTCAGGGAAGCTTTATTGCCCTTCGAGCCCGCGCTGTTCAATCACTCCAAAAACATCCGCTACATCCTGGACCATGATCCGGGCGATGTTGGTGATGGTGTTGATGTCGGTCTCGGCTGAATCACGCAGGGTAGTACAGGCCATGAGCGTCAGGTAGTCGAGGGTGGCGTGCAGGCGTTCGCTGACGCAGGCATGGAGTTCGGGTAATGGGGCGGTGCGGTCGATGAACAGGATGGGTTGGGTGGTGGCGATGGGGGTTAGCGGGGTAAAGCGGTTAGATGATTGATTTGTCGTCATAAGGTTGGGCTCTATCAAGGAAAATGATTGCCACCTTGTTTGCTGCGAATCAAACGGGTGGCAGTTGCGCGCGGGTTCGCAGACCGAGGAAGAGACCAAACCCGGCAGACCCGAAGGTCTCCCACGCGCAACCGCCATAAAATGAACGCGGGCAAGTTTGCCTGAGTTTTCATTCGACGGTGCAAAGTCTCATCCGTTGTTAGGGCTGCGAAACCCTCCCCACTGACCAAAGCCAGCAGGTGAACCAGACTATAGAAGGGGATTTTTGAGGCAACAACCGACCTGTAGGACGCCCACAAACCCCGTGGCGAGGAAGCTTGCTCCCGCTCGGTGGCGCAGCCGCCGTAAACCCTGGGCATGGGGTTGGTCTGAGGAAAAGAGGGGGCTGCTTCGCAGCCCAGCGGGAGCAAGCTCCCTCGCCACGGTGAGTGAATTCCTACGAGATTTTCAGAAGGCCAGGGGGAGCAATTGATTTCAGAAACGGAACGCGGAGCGTCAAAAAACTTGTGGGAGCGAGCTTGTTCACGATGACGTAGGCACAGCCAACATCACCGCAAACTGGCCCTCCGCTTTCGCGAGCAAGCTCGCTCCCACAGTTGGATCGGAGTACGACAAAAGAGACAGGTCAGCTATAAGGTCGCCTCGCTTTGGCCTTTTACCTGGGCAGAGCGTTTTTGGTTACTTTCGTCTGGGCCGGCATTCCGGCTTTTCGAAAGTGACCCGCCGTCAGGGCGGAACCCTAAGTAGCCGTTACCGCAGCAACGGATATACACAAACCAAGCTATTTTTATAACTAATTGTCGCCTCTACACAATTCCCCTCCTGGGCACCCCTCTAGACTCCCGCCCACTTCGGTTCCTCACTGACCGGACGCTGCCTACGAATCTGCCAATAATGACCAATAAAACCCCTGCACACTCAGGAGCGAAAATGAAGAAGCTAGCCATGTTCGGTGCCCTGGCACTGTCCGTGTTGTCCCTGTCGGCCGTGGCCGAAGACGCCAAGCCGATCCGCCTCGGAATCGAAGCCGGTTACCCGCCTTTTTCGATGAAAACCCCCGACGGCAAGCTGGCTGGCTTCGATGTCGATATCGGCGATGCGCTGTGTGAACAGATGAAGGTCAAGTGCGTCTGGGTCGAGCAGGAGTTCGATGGCCTGATCCCTGCGCTGAAAGTGAAGAAGATCGACGCGATCCTGTCGTCCATGACCATCACCGACGACCGCAAGAAAAATGTCGATTTCACCATCAAGTACTACCACACCCCAGCGCGTTTCGTAATGAAGGAAGGCGCCAACGTCAAGGACCCGCTGACCGAACTCAAGGGCAAGAAAGTCGGTGTGCTGCGCGCCAGCACCCATGACCGTTTCGCCACCGAAGTGCTGGTGCCCGCCGGTATCGACCTGGTGCGCTACAGCTCCCAACAGGAAGCCAACCTGGACATGGTCGCCGGCCGCCTCGACGCCATGCTGGCCGACTCGGTGAACCTCGACGAAGGCTTCCTGAAAACCGACGCAGGCAAAGGTTTCGCCTTCGTCGGCCCGACCTATGAAGACGCGAAATACTTCGGCGGCGGTGCCGGCATTGCGGTGCGCAAGGGTGATAAGGCCCTGGCCGATCAATTCAACGCGGCCATCACCGAAATCCGCGCCAACGGCACGTACAAGAAAGTGCAGGACAAATACTTCGCCTTTGACGTCTACGGGCATTAATCGGTAGGAGCTCCTACACCTAGCCATTCGGAGATTTCATGCAACGTATCGACCATACCCTGCCATGGAGCCACCTGGGCACCGAGCGCCGGCTCAGTGTGTTTCGCTACGGCCATGGGCCGCGCAAGGCCTACATCCAGGCCAGCCTGCACGCCGATGAACTGCCGGGCATGCGCACCGCCTGGGAGCTGAAGCAGCGGCTCAACGATCTTGAGGCCCAGGGGTTGCTCAAGGGTGTGATCGAGCTGGTGCCGGTGGCCAACCCCATCGGCCTGGATCAACACCTGCAAAGCGCCCACATGGGGCGTTTCGAACTGGGCAGCGGCAAGAATTTCAACCGGTCCTTCGTGGAACTCAGTGCACCGGTGGCGCAACGCATCGGAGATCGCCTGGGGGACGACCCGGCCGCCAATATCACCTTGATCCGCCAGGTCATGGCCGAGGTCCTCGATGACTTGCCGCCACCCCCTTCGCAACTCGAAGCGCTGCATCGCCTGCTGCTGCGCTATGCCTGCGACGCCGACATCACCTTGGACCTGCATTGCGATTTCGAGGCGGCGATCCATTTGTATGCCTTGCCACAGCAGTGGCCGCAGTGGCGTTCTCTGGCCGCACGCTTGAAAGCCGGTGTGGCGTTGCTGAGCGAGGATTCGGGCGGCAGTTCGTTCGATGAGTCCTGCTCCTCGCCTTGGTTGCGCCTGGCCAAGGCCTTTCCTGCGGCGGCGATCCCCGCGGCGAACCTGGCGACGACGCTGGAGTTGGGCAGCATGGGCGATACCCGTGTGGAGCAGGCCCAGGCCAATTGTGAAGCCATCCTCGGGTTTCTCGCCGAGCAGGGACTTATCGCTGGGGACTGGCCGCCCGCCCCCAGCGAGTGCTGCGAGGGCTTTCCGTTCGAAGGCACGCAATACCTGTTCGCGCCGCACCATGGCGTGGTGAGTTTCCTGCGGGAGGCTGGCGAATGGGTGGAGCGGGGGGATCCGCTGTTCGAAGTGGTCGATCCGCTGAATGATCGGGTCACCACCGTGCGGGCCGGCACCAGTGGCGTGCTGTTTGCCCTGGACCGCGGGCGCTACACGCAGCCGGGGATCTGGCAGGCAAAAGTCGCTGGGCGTGAACCGATTCGTACGGGGAAATTGATCAACGACTGATAACTGCTGTCTACCTCACCGCACGCGCCTTGCCGTGCGGCTATCGAAACGATGGAGGAAGATCGATGTTCAAAGCGCTCGCCCTGTTCCTGTTGCTGGTCTCGTCCGGGTTGCAGGCCCAACCTTCGCTGCACACGGACTTGCCGCTCAACTACTTGGCCCAAGTCGATGAGCAGGTTCGGAATCGACCGCTGGTGATCTTCCTGCACGGTTCCGGCAGTAACGAGCAGGACCTGTTCGCACTCAAGGACGAGTTGCCGCGCGATTACAACTACCTCTCGGTGCGGGCGCCCAAGAGCATGGAGCAGGACCGTTACCAATGGTTCGCCAAAAAGGGCGAGGGCGCCTACGACGGTGACCCCTCCGACCTGAAGGCCAGCGGCCAGATGCTGCTGGAGTTCATCGACAAGGCCCGGGCCAAGTATTCGACCGACGCGAGCAAGGTCTATCTGGTGGGGTTCAGCCAGGGCGCGATGATGAGCTACGAAGTGGCCTTGCGACACCCCGAAGCTGTCGGCGGCATCGCCGCGATGGGCGGGCGGGTCCTGTCGGTGCTGCAGGCGGAACTGACCCCCGACGAGTCACGACGGACGCTGGCGGTATTCATCGGCCATGGCACGGCCGACCCGATCATTCCCTACCACGATGGCACCGAGGCCAACACCTTCCTCAAGACCCTGGCGCTGGAACCGGAATTCCATGCCTACCCCGGCGTCGGCCACAGCATCAGTGCCCTGGAGGTGCAGGACCTGCGGGCCTGGCTGGAGCGGCTCAATCCCTGATCACTGTAAATCCCCGTGGGAGCGAGCTTGCTCGCGATAGGGGAGAGTCAGTTGGCATCGATGCCAGGTGTGCCGGCGCCATCGCGAGCAAGCTCGCTCCCACAATGTTCCTGCGCTGAATGCAAAACTTTTGAACATCCACAACCCTGTGGGAGCGAGCTTGCTCGCGAAAGCGGTGGGTCAGCTTGAATCAATGCTGATTGTGCCGCCGCCATCGCGAGCAAGCTCGCTCCCACACTGCTCCTGCGCTGAATGCAAAGCTCACGAACATCCACAATTTCTGTGGGAGCGAGCTCTCTCATCACAGGTGATCGAACGCCTCAAGCGCAACAGCATGACCTGTTGAATGGGAAAGTGGCCCTGACCCTCAAATCAAGGCCATCACTTCAAATGTCCTTGACCAGCCGCAGCGCATCGTAGATAGCCGCATGGGTATTACGCGCCGACACCGCGTCGCCAATCCGGAACAGCTGGAAACGGCCCGCCGGATTGGTCACGATATTTTGGGTTTTCCCGGCGATCAGATTGTGCTGTTCCACCGCGCCGTTATTGCTCGAGTGCGGGCGCAGTTCGAAGTACAAATCGTCCAGGGGCAGGGTGCCGTGGTTGACCACCACCTGATCGACCACGCGCTGCTTGTGCACCTGACCATAATCGCTGCCGAAGTTGGCCACCAATTGACCGTCGCGCTTCTCCACGGAGTCGACCCGATAGGTGACTGTGAAGGTGACGTTCAGGTCTTGCAGGCTGCGCATGTAAGGCACCAGGTTCATCGCCATCACCTCCGGCGCGAACGACCGGTCCGGCGTGACGATCTCCAGTTTCGCACCGCTGTTGGCGATGACCTCGGCTGCTTGCAGCGCCGCGTGGTCGCCTGCGTCGTCGAATATCAGCACGTTCTGGCCGGGCTTGACGTCGCCGGAAATGATGTCCCAGGTCGACACCACCAGTTCATTGCCGTGCTTGAGCACTTCGGTATGGGGCAAGCCGCCCGTGGCGACGATCACCACGTCCGGCGCCTCGGCCATGACGGTCTCGGCTTCGGCCCAGGTGTTGAATTGGAACCTCACCCCCAGCCGTTCGCATTGCGCCATGCGCCAATCGATGATGCTGATCATCTCGCGCCGCCGCTCGCTCTGCGCCGTCAGGCGGATCTGCCCGCCGGGCTGATCCGCCACTTCGAACACCGTGACGTCGTGGCCACGTTCGCCGGCTACCCGTGCCGCTTCCAGGCCCGCCGGGCCGGTGCCGATCACCACCACCTTGCGCTTGACCGACGCCTTGGGAATTTCGTGGGGCATGGTGGTTTCGCGGCCGGTGGCGGCGTTGTGGATGCAGTACGCGGCGCCGCCCTGATAGATGCGGTCCAGGCAATAGTTGGCACCGACGCAGGGGCGGATCTCTTCTTCACGTTTCTCGATGATCTTGCGCACGATGTGCGGGTCGGTCATGTGCGCGCGGGTCATGCCGATCATGTCCACTTTGCCGGAGGCGATGGCATGTCGTGCCGTGGCGACGTCCGGAATCTTGGCCGCATGGAACGTCGGGAAACCGGTGGCCGAGCGGATTTCGCCGGCAAAGTCCAGGTGCGGCGAGTTGCGCATGCCCTGGATGGGGATCACGTCGGTGAGGCCGGCATCGGTGTCGATGTGCCCGCGCACGACGTTGAGGAAATCCACCAGCCCGCTGTCCTTGAGCATGTGGGAAATCTGGAGACCGTCGCTGGCACCGAAGCCGCCGGGCAGGTCCTCATCGCCGGTGTAGCGCACCCCGAGCAGGAAGTCCTCGCCACAGCGCTGGCGGATGCCGCGTAACACATCAAAAGTGAAGCGCATCCGGTTTTCCAGCGAACCACCGTAGGGCCCGTCGAGATCGTTGGTCAACGGTGACCAGAACTGATCCATGAGGTGCCCGTAGGCCTGCAGTTCCAGGCCATCGAGACCGGCGGCCTTCATGCGTTCGGCGGCGTCCACGTAATCCTTGATGATCCGGTCGATGTCCCAGTCTTCCAGTTTTTTCGGGAAGGCCCGGTGGGACGCTTCGCGGCGATGGGACGGCGAGACGACCGGCAGCCAATCAGCCTTGTCCCAGCGCGTGCGTCGCCCCAGGTGGGTCAGTTGGATCATCACCGCGGCGCCGTGTTCGTGGCACTCGTCGGTGATGTCCTTCATCCATTTGACCACTTCGTCCTTGTACGCCAGCACGTTGTTGAACACCGGCGGGCTGTCGCGGGAAACGGCGGCGGAGCCCGCCGTCATGGTCAGCGCCACGCCGGCCTTGGCGCGTTCGACGTGATAGGCGCGGTACAGATCCTTCGGCATGCCGTCGACAGGATAAGCGGGCTCATGGGAGGTGGTCATGATCCGGTTTTTGAGGGTCAGGTGTTTGATCTTATAGGGCTGCAGCAGAGGATCGCTGGACATGGTGTTGCGCTCCGGGAACAGGACATCAGGCTTGGTTTGACATAACGGTATGTTGAATGTTCATGTGTGTCAACGATTGGGACACATGTGTACATTTTCCTTGCGCGACGTAAAAACCAGGATTACCATCCAGCCGAAACAGGGGTGGTCCGGCTCGTGCGGCCGGCCATCGCGCGTCGATCCAAAGTGCAAGGAGGCTGTGCGAAGCGCTATGCCAGGAACCGCTTTACATCGCGGCGGGTATCAGTGGCGCCATTCAACATTTGGCGGGCATGCGTGGTTCAAAGGTCATCGTTGCGATCAACCAAGACGCTGAAGCGCCGATTGCCCAGGTGGCGGATTACATGTGGAGGGCGGATCTGTTCGAGGCCTTGCCGGCGCTCGAAAAAGCATTGTGAGTGCTTACATCAATAAGTTCCGCCAAAGGGCGGAGGAGGGCCGGATGACCCGGATACATGAAAGGTTTTCGCATAACCAGAACTTATCCATGCACACCATAAAATCCCTTGAGGAGTGTAATGGCACTCTGCTTTGATGAGGGAACGTGAATTCTTCTGCTGCCCTGCCAATAACTATTAATACAGTACGCGGAGATGCACCATGATGACGTTTTCCAGTAAAACCCGTATCGGCTGGCTTGCCGGCCTGGCGATGGCCGCCGGCAGCCTGATGGCCCATGCCGAGGAACCCACGCCCATCCGTATCGGTTGGGTGAATTGGTCGGATACGGAAATCGCTGTAAAGCTGGCGGATACCGCATTGCGCGACCACTTGAAGCAACCGGTCAAATTGGTGCTCGCCGACATTGGCATTCAGTTCCAGGCCTTGGCCAACGGCAATATCGACCTGATCCCGATGGTCTGGCTGCCGAACACTCACAAGGCGTTCTATGACAAATACCAGGATAAGCTCGAAGACCTCGGCGTGCTGTATGAAGGTCGCATCGGCATGGCCGTGCCAACGTCCATTCCCACCAGCGAACTCGCCACTGTCGAAGACCTCAACAAGCCTGAAGTGCGGCAAAAGCTCGACGGCAAGATCCTGACCTCGGAAGTGGGCAACGGCCAATACAAACTCACGGAAAAGGCCATCAAGGAATACAAGCTCGAAGGCTACAAGATGGTCGCCTCTTCAGAGTCTGGCATGTTGAGCGAGCTGGATCGCAACCTTAAACGTGACAAATGGGCGTTGATCAACGCCTGGAGCCCCCACTGGATGTTCGCCAAGTGGCCGCTGCGCTACCTGGATGATCCGAAGCAGATTTTCGGCGGCGCCGAGCAGATTCACGCGATTGCCCGCAAAGGCTTTAGCGCCGAACATCCCGATGTCGCCCGGTTCTTCGCCAACTTCAAGATTCCCAAGGCCGACCTTGAGAAGCTGATGGCGAGCGCCCGCGACAGTTCGGCAGACAAGGTCGTTGCCGAGTACTACGCCGCCAACAAACCTCGCTTCGAGGCCATGTTTGGCAGTCAGACCGCCTCGGCAACCGTCAGCCAGTAATCGCCGCCGCTGCTTGACAGGTGTTTGCAGTTCGGTGCCCTTGACGCAAAGTGAAGGGCGTCGGCTGTCATCGATACCGTTCGGGCTACCCTTGGAACATGCCGGGACCCGCTTCCAGTATCGCTGGGATACATTGAGCAGCCTGTCATCTTCTTCTGCGTCTGACTCAGGAATGAGGTCGAAAACGATGATCACCCGCCGCGAGCCTTTGTCGTTGGATCCGTCTGTCACCCGCAGCGCGCAGTGGCTCCGGCGATCGCTGCATGAAATCCTCTCGAACCACCTGGGAGACGGTACATCCGGGACGACACAGGCCTATGCCGCCGCCCTGGGCCCGACCGAGTGGTCCCTCAAGAAGCCGCCGGCAACGCCCCGGGCGTTACCGACAGTCCTGGCGCCCTATTTGGCCCAGGCATTCGACGCTGCGCCAAGCGTCCCCGAACACCTGGCAGGGGTATTGGAGGCATTGAGCGCGCTGGTGCCCCATGTTCCCTGGATCAATCGTCAGGCCCAGGCCGGCCAGGACGATCGGTTCGTGGAGCGGCATCGCCATGGCATGGTCACCGGTCCAGGGGGATTGTTCGACTGCCCCGGCATGACCCTGGGCTTGGCCCTCATGGCGCCTGAAACCTGTTATCCGTTCCACCAGCATCCTCCGGCTGAGTTCTATCTGGTGTTGTCCCCAGGTGACTGGTATCGCGAGGACGTAGGCTGGTGGACGCCCGGGGCAGGGGGCATTGTCATAAACCCACCGTCCTGCACCCATGCGATGAGATCAACGCAAGCGCCACTCCTGGCGCTGTGGGGATTGCTCCATGAGCCCTGCGCTTGAGCCGGCCACGGGCGATGCACGCCGTGGGTGATGCCCCACGGCCTCAACTTGGAATCCTCTTGTGCCTGCTTTCCATGCTGCTCTTTGCAAGCCAGGACGGGATCACCAAAGTGCTGGTCAAGGACCTTCCCGTCGCCCAGCTCGTCATGGTGCGTTACTGGGTATTCCTGGCATTCGCTGTCGGCTATGGCCTTTATCGCGGCCACCTGGGAGCGGCCTGTCGAAGCCATCATCCTGTCTTGCAGGTCATTCGTGCCTTGCTGGGAGTGGGCGAAAGCGCGTTGTTCGGATTGGGGCTGCGCTACCTTGGCATGGCTGAGATGCACGCCCTGTATGCGGTGTTTCCGCTGATGACCCTGGCCTTGGCAGGTGCGTTCCTGGGTGAGTTCATCGGCGTCCGCCGCTGGATCGCTGCGGTCATAGGGTTCTTGGGGACTCTGGTGATCCTCCGTCCGGGAACCGGCGTCTTCGAGTTGGCGGCGTTGATTCCGCTGTTGTCGGCCCTGGGATTCGCGCTCTTCAGTGTACTGACACGCCGGATCAGCCGGGATGATTCGTTCGCGACGAACATGCTCTACATGGGCTTTTTCGGCGCCCTGGCCATCACGTTCTCTGGCTTGCCAGGGTGGGTTTCGCCGAATCCGACACAGTGGGGCCTGATCGCCGTGCTGTCGACGATCGGCATGGTGGCGCAGTTGCTGCTCCTCCAGGCGCTCAAGTATGCAACGGCAGGTACGCTTCAACCGTTCAACTACACGCTGTTGGTGTTCGCCACATTCATCGGCCTGTTCGTCTTTGGCGAACTGCCTGACCCATGGACCGTCGTGGGAGCGTGCATGGTGATTGCCGGTGGGCTGTATGCGATCAAGGCGAAAGGGTAGGGAGCCTGTTTAATTAATTCGATTTTGGAATAAGCATAATAGAATATATTCCTTGATCGAATTAGTTGGCATGTTAAGTTGACGCTACCGGACCGCCGGATATGTTCAACCCTACTCTATGGTACGACTATGTCCGGCGCCCGAATCTTCCAAATCAGCCTTGAGGCTCTGTCGCATGATGGGGCCCATGCAGTGATTTCTCAGTCCGGCACTCTGCGCATCAGTTCTTGTGCCGCCATTGCCGTTCCATTCGTGACCGGCAAACCTCTCCCCTGTCAGGCCAACAGCGAAGCCTGCAGCGCAATCAGCGAAGGCCTGGCGTTTCTGCTCTACGCCATGTGACGCACCGCTGTCGGCACTTCCATACCGTAACGCCAGTCAGTCATCTCCAGGTAATACCCGGTCCCGGGTGGTGCTTGAAGTGTGAGTGAGTGGGCGTCTGTTCAGCGCAGCCTATCGCGACTTACCACCATGCCCAATTATTTGGATGAAGCTCATCGAGTTGAAATCGTCAAGCTCAGCAGGACCTTGACCAGCCAGACTGAATGGCCCACCTGGCTTTTACTGGTCGGCTTTTATCTGGCTTGGGCGCTTGTTGTTTTTCATGGGCAGGCACTTGGCCAACTCATCAGCATTGCCCTGTTGATTCCACTGGTCGTGCTCTGGATGTCGATCCAGCATGAACTTATTCACGGTCACCCAACGCGTTGGCCTGCGATAAATAAAGCCTTGGGGTTTCTGCCGTTTGCCGTTTGGTATCCCTACGACATCTATAGGGACACGCATTTGGCACATCACAACGACGAGGTGCTGACGGTGCCTGGCCAAGATCCAGAAAGTCGCTATGTCACACGTGCCTTCTGGTTGCAGTCACCCCGCTATGTGAAAGCATTGCTTTGGGTAAATAAGACCTTGGGGGGGCGCTTGCTCATGGGAGCGCCATTGGCGGTGATAGCCCTTCTGGGTAGCGAGATCAGGGGCTTGTTTCTCGCGGGGCGAAGTGCTGGACGAGTGTGGATAGCTCACGTGCTAAGTGTCGTCGTGGTGCTGACCCTGGTTGAACAATACAGCGCCATCAGCGCTGTGCAGTACGTATTTTTAGTTTCGCTGCCGGCCTTGTCCATTGCAATGATCAGGTCGTTTTACGAGCATCGGCCGTCAACGCTGCCAGAACACCGCACGGTGATCAATGAATCCTCAGGGCTTTTGAGCTGGCTCTTTCTGAACCTCAATCTTCACTTGGTTCATCATGATCTTCCCGGTTTGCCCTGGTTTTATTTGCCCCGGGTGTATAGAGCCAGGCGTGAACAATGGATCGCGCGAAACAATGGCTATGTCATTCATGGCTACTTCCAGTTATTGCAGAGGCATCTGATCAATCCCGTGGATTGTCCTCGCCATCCTGCCAGGCACTGAAAATACTCAAGCTAATCTGGGCGTCGGAAAATGATACGTTTTGAAGCCATCAAGAAAACTCATAAAGGCAGCCCGCGAATGGCCGTGAGCGATTTAACGCTTCATGTCCGGGAGGGGGAGATCTGCGTATTTGTCGGGCCAAGTGGGTGTGGCAAAACGACCATTTTGCGAATGATCAATAGACTGGACACTCAGGACAGTGGCCGCATCTGTGTCAATGGGGTGGCGACCGATGAGCTTGACGTCGTGACGCTTCGCCGTGGCATCGGTTTCATGATGCAAAGCTCAGCCTTGTTTCCTCATCAAACCGTTGCGGAAAATATTGGTGCTGTGCCGCGGCTCTTGGGTTGGAGCAAGCATAAGATCCGCCAGCGCGTGAGCGAGCTCATTTCCCTGGTCGGGCTTCAGCCGGAATTTCTGGACAGGTACCCTAATCAACTGTCGGGCGGGCAGCAAAGTCGTGTTGCCTTGGCGAGGGCATTGGCCTCGGACCCACCGGTTGTATTGATGGACGAACCCTTTGCCGCGCTTGATCCGGTGATCCGCGAGCGACTGCAGGACGAACTGGTTGCGCTGCAGAGGCGTTTGCATAAAACCATTATCCTGGTGACCCATGACATGGAAGAGGCCATCAAGATTGGTGATCGCATTGCCATCTTCGAGGGCGAAGGAAAGCTTGCTCAGTTCGATACACCTCACAATATCCTTGCCCATCCTGCCAGCGAGTTTGTAAAGAACTTCATCGGCAAGGACCCGCTGTTGAAAAGACTGTCGCTGATGAAAGTTTCTGATCTTCCTGTGGATGAAGTCAATTGCGAATTCAAACTTCTGCTGGACGATAAGTCCAATCCGCTGAAGTGGGTCAGTGAATCGGACTTGCCTGTTCCTGAACTTACCACGGTGTCGAATAATGACTCGTTGCATCACGCACTGGTTAAAATTCTAACGGCTCCGCTCGGTGTGGTTGTTCGAGTGGACGAGGCGGGCGGTTACGAAGGTTGCCTGTCGATTGCCAGCTTTCACAGCGCACTCAATGAGCGCCGCTTTGGAAGTGCGCAATGATTGACTGGTCCTGGATCGTTGAAAACTGGCAGCAGATCGGTCAGCTGTTATTTGATCATATCCAACTGGTGACCCTGGGCCTGTTTATAGGAATGTTGTTGGCGGGCGCAATGGTGCTCTTGACGTTGTGGAAGCCAGGGTTGGCGCAGCCCATGATTTATGTCAGCGGAATACTTTTTACCATTCCGTCCCTGGCACTGTTCATTTTGATCATGCCCTTTACCGGTTTGTCCAAGACGACGGCGGTGATTGGTTTGAGCCTGTATGCCTTGCTGATTGTGTTACAGAACACTTTGGCGGGCCTTGCGAGTAACCCTCCTGACGTGCTGGAAGAAGCCCGTGCGCTAGGGTACACGCGCATGCAGAGATTCCTGGGGGTTGAACTTCCCCTGGCGCTGCCTTCGTTATTGGCAGGGCTACGAACGACCGCGGTGACATTGGTAGGGCTGGTGACGGTTACTGCGTTAATTGGTCAAGGCGGATTGGGGCAGTTGTTCATTACCGGGTTGGCTCAAAGTTTCACCACGCCTGTGGCGGTCAGTTTGGTCCTGACGGTGATGTTGGCGTTATGTTTTGATTTTCTGTTCTATTCAATCAATAAATGGCTGGTCCCTTGGGTGCGCTAATGAATAGGATCGCAGATGTCTACCTCTGGTTTTCTCTTCCTGAACACTGGTTGGGCGAAGACGGAATACTGACTCGGCTGGCGGAGCATATTTATTATGTGTCTTTGAGCCTGGCTATTGCTTGTGCGATAGCGTTGCCGCTCGGCGTACTCATGGCTAACTACCGCAAAGGCGCGCAGGTGGCGATCGGGCTGTTCAATATTGGGCGAGCATTGCCTTCCCTGGGTATTGTGATACTTGCAATCATGGTCATTGGCTATGAAACCAGCACGGTAATTATCGCCTTGGTCACCCTGAGCATCCCGCCGATATTGACCAATACCTATGTTGGTATCGATCAGGTGGATTCGTCTCTGAAGCATGCTGCTAAATCCATGGGGATGCGCAGATGGCAGATGTTTATCCAACTGGAATTACCGTTGGCTTTTCCGCTGATCTTTTCTGGATTCCGATCAGCCCTGGTGCAACTTATTGCCACGGCCACCATCGCCGCCTATGCAGGGTTTGGCGGGCTGGGCAGGTTTCTCATTGACGGGCTGGGTCGCAATGACATCCCTCAAATCATTGGCGGCGCACTGGTGGTGTCGGCACTTGCGATTGTCAGCGAGTGGGTTTGTTCAATGATCGAAACACTCATGGTTCGAAAATGGCGAGCGGGGAATGTTGAACTGAGCGCTACATGATCAGGACATTTGAAAGTGCGTATTAATTCTGCAGAGGTGCAAATCCAAATGAAAAACAAACAACGTACGAAGATTCGCTCAGCGCACTCGGTTTCATTGTTGCTGGGGTTAGGCTTGCTGGTGGGCAGCGCATTTGCCAGTGCCCAGTCCATCACCATAGGCGGGGCCAATTTTTCCGAGCAGACGATTCTTGCAAACATCTATGCGTCCGCTTTGAAAAAGGAAGGGATTGAGGTCAAGACCCGGCTCAATCTGGGGAACCGCCAGATCATCGCCAAGGCGCTGGAAAACGGGGATATAGACGTTGTACCCGAGTACATAGGATCACTGTTGAGTTTCTATGACGACAAGAGCGCCCTGACCAGCCAAAAGGAGATTGTCAGCGCCTTGCAACAGAAGTTGCCGGCGGGCCTCCAGTTGCTTGAACCGTCGGCCGCGGGCTCTATTACCGCTTGGGCCGTCACCCAGAAAACCGCAGAAAAGTACAACCTGCACACCTTGTCCGACCTGGCGCCCGTCTCAGGTGAACTCACGCTGGGCGGGCCTCCCGAAGTCACCACTGCCGCCTTGGGCCTGCCCGGGTTGAAGGCGGTCTACGGCATCAACTTCAAGAGCGTCAAATCGCTGGACATGGGCGGGCCCTTGTCGCGGCTGGCGCTGAACTCAGGCGCTATCGACGTCGCCACGGTGGTTTCCACGCAAGGCATCCTGGCAAAAGAACCTTGGGTTGTGCTTGAGGACGACAAGCACCAACAGCCCCTGCAAAACATTACGCCACTGGGACGCAAGGCGTTGCTAACCCCAGAAGTCACCCAGGTGCTCAACGAGGTCTCCGCCAAACTGACCGATGACGACCTCAAGCAACTCAATCGCCTGGTTGATATCGATCACAAGGATCCCGCAAAAGTCGCGGCGCAGTGGGTCGCTGAAAATACCGTCAAGGCGGCCAACTGAACATGAATGCGATGTGGGTCAGGTCGCGGAGGCGTTATGTCCAATAAAAGCATGATTTTGAATTTGTTCTTTTTTAATCCCCAAGGGGATCATCGTTTTTCCTGGCGCCACCCGCTGTCGCCGACCAAGGAAATATTGACCCTGGGCTACTACGTAAAACTGGTGCAGGCGGCCGAGGCGGCGAAGTTCGATGCGGTTTTTGTCGCGGATCACGTCGCGGTCTGGGATTCCGTCGCCAGTGGGTTGAGGCACTATGCCAACGCCCGCCTTGAACCGATTACGCTCTTGTCCGCATTGGCGGCTGTCACCGAACACATCGGGCTGATGGGCACCGCTTCAACGTCCTATAACGAGCCCTTCAACATTGCGCGATATTTTGCTTCGCTGGACTACCTCAGCGCCGGGCGAGCCAGCTGGAATATCGTGACCTCCTGGTTGGAAGAGGAGGCTTCGAATTTCGGACTGTCAGGCGTGACGAAACACGGCGATCGTTATCGGCGGGCCGAGGAGTTCATTCATGTCGTCAAGCAGCTTTGGGACTCCTGGGAGGAGGGGGCGCTTGAATTTGACAAGGGTACCGGCGACTTTGCCGACCCCTCGAAAATTCACCCGATCCATCACAAAGGCGAACATTTCAGCGTACGTGGGCCGCTTAACGTGCCGCGTCCACCCCAAGGCCACCCGGTCCTCGCCCAGGCGGGGTCTTCTGAAGCGGGCAAGGATCTGGCCGCCGCCCATGGGGACGTGCATTTCTGTTTCATCGATTCGGTCGAAGAGGGACTGGCGTACAGGGCCGATTTGAATCGCCGTCTCGAGTTGAAGGGCCGGCATTCCAGTGATCTGAAAATCATTACCGGGGTGCTTCCGGTGGTTCTGGAGAATGAGACCGAGGAGGCGCGACGTCGGCAACTGGAGGACAGCCTCATTATCGATGCCGTGGCGATTGATCTGGTCTCCAGCTACACCCGTCTTGATCTGACGGGGCTGTCGCCAGACAGCCCGCTACCCGCGTTGCCGGATGAGTCTGAATTCGATGGCATTCGAACCGAGCTGGCCCTGCTCAAGAAGTACGACACGACCTTGTCCATCCGTGAAATAGGACGCCGGTTGGTCAAGAGCTCCAGTACCTGGCTGCTGATCGGAACGGCGGAGCATATTGCCGATAAGCTTTCAGCGTTATATGAGTCGAATGCCGTCGATGGCTACAACCTCATGTTTCCGTTTCTGCCCACTGACTTCGAAACATTCACCCGTGGCGTGGTGCCTTTGCTGCAAGCCAGAGGGGTTTTCCGCAAGGAATATGAACCCGGGACCTTGAGGGATCGCTTGGGTTTGAAGACGCCTGCCAACCGCTTCCTGCTGTGATCAGCGTCACTCACAATCCTCTGGGTGGCTTTCATATGACCAGCGATTTATCTATGTACCTCGCTCCCGCCAGGGTTTTACAGGCACAGGACGCCTGGCTCCAGCGCACCCTGGAGATTCTGGGTGAGCGCCATGAGCGAAAGCCGATCGTCGATCCCGTGTCCCATTGGCTGTCCCCTGGTCTGTTGTTATCCCAGACCTGCGGCTATCCATTCGTCACGTCACTGCGGGGGAAGGTGAGGCTGATAGGGCGTCCGAGCTATGAGCTTGCTCATAGCTCGGGGGGTGACCATTGCAGTTTGCTGCTGTGCAGGGCTGGTTCGCCCGTGACTGATCTGGCAGGTTTGCAGGGCAGCCATGGACTGATCAACGCCCGGGATTCCAACTCTGGAATGAACTTATTGCGCCACACGTTGGCGGGGATCAGCGACCGTGGTTTTTTCTCGAAACTCACCTTCACCGGATCCCACAGGGAGAGCATGCGAAGACTGAAAAAGGGCGAGGGCGATTTGGCCTCCATCGACAGCGTCACCTATGACTATCTGGCGAGAGACAACAGTGACGAGATCGAAGGCCTCAGGATCCTGGTGCGAAGTGTGCGCAGTCCCTGCCTGCCTTACATAACGTCGATTCTTCGAACGGCGACGCAGGCAGAGTCTATCCGGCGCGCAATGAACGAAGCCTTGAGCCAGCTTCCCGAGATTTCCCGTGACCTGGCGATCAGGGAAGTGCTGCCGGCCAGTGAGGCTGACTATGCGTGTCTTTTGCAGTATAAGCGCAGTGCGGCCAATCGCGGCTTTTCGTTCGTATCATCCTGAGCGGCGAGCCGTCCCTGGCTCTCCACCTCGAACACGCTAGAACTTGAAGCGCCCAACCAAACCCTTGAGCTGCCCGGAAATATCCGTCAAACGCCCCGAGCCGGTCTGTGCCGAGTGAGCGAATTCCTCGACCAACTGGGCATCGGCATGAATCTGCGCGATGTGCCGGTTGATGTCTTCGGCCACCTGGTGCTGCTCCTCTGCCGCCGTGGCGATCTGGGTGTTCTGGTCGCGAATCGAGTCCACCGAATTGCGGATCTTGTCGAAGCTGTCACGGGCCTGCTGAATTCGCTCGACGCTGGTGTGCGACACCTGCAGGCTGCTTTGCATCTGCTGGGTGACTTCCTGGGTGCGCCGGGCGAGGTTGCCCAGCAGGCTGTCGATCTCGCCGGTGGAGTCGGCGGTGCGCCGTGCCAGGGCCCGCACTTCGTCGGCCACCACGGCGAACCCACGGCCTTGATCGCCGGCCCGTGCGGCTTCGATCGCGGCGTTGAGGGCCAACAGGTTGGTCTGTTCGGCAATCGAGCGAATGGTGTCGAGGATGGTGTTGATGTTCTTGCTGTCCTGCTCCAACGCCTGCATGGTCTGGGTCGATTGTTGCAGGTCTTCGCTCAGTTTCAGCACGCTGCCGGTGGCTTCGCCGATGTGATGCTGGCCGTCGTGCACATCGCGGTAGCCTTCGTCCGCACTGGAGGCGGCCTGGCTGCAAGAACGGGCCACTTCGTTGGCGGTGGCAACCATTTCGTTGAACGCGGTGCTCACCAGTTCCACGGCCTGGCGCTGGCGCCCGGCGGCATCGTTCATGTTCTGGGCCACGTGGCTGGTATCGGCCGCGGCGGTTTGCAGGTCGGAAGAGGCGCTGCCGATGCGTTGCATCAGTTGCGCGATCATGCCCAGGAACTGGTTGAACCAGCCCGCCAGGGTGGCTGTTTCGTCCTTGCCTTGCACGATGAGTTTGCGGGTGAGGTCGCCTTCACCTTCGGCGATTTCCTGCAGGCCATTGGCAACGCCGCGAATCGGCCGCACGATCACGCTGGCGAAACTGGCGCCCACCACGGCGAAGACCACGGCCAGCGCGGCGGCGATGGCGGCGATCAGCCAGGTCAGGCTCGCGGCCTCGGCCATCACTTCATCGCGCTTGATCAGGCCGATGAAACGCCAGCCCAACCCTTTGGAGCTGACCACGTTGGCCATGTAGGGCACGCCGTCGATCTCGATCTGAGTCACGCCATCGCTGCTTTTGGCCAGCTCGGCATAGTTGGGGCCAAGGTCGGCCAGCGGCTTGAAGTTGTGCTTGGCATCGGCGGCGTCCACCAGCACGTTGCCGTTGGCTTCCACCAGCATCAGGTAGCCGCTGTCGCCCAGCTTGATGTTCTTGACCAGTTCGGTGAGCTGCTTGAGCGACACGTCCAGGCCGACCACGCCCACGACGTTGCCGCTGGCGTCGGCGACCGTGTGAACGGTGCCGATCAGAGACACATCGTCCGGCGCCCAGTAATAGGCGTCCGTGCGCACGGTAGTACCCGGTGCGGCGATGGCCGCCTTGTACCAGGGGCGCACGCGCGGGTCATAGTTGGTCATCTTCGGGTCGTCAGGCCAACTGGCGTAGCCACCGTCGCTCGTTCCCACGGACAGATAGGCGGTGGTCGGATGGCTCTTGGCGAATCGGTCGAATATTTCCAGAAGCTGTTGGTTGATCTCGGGGAGCGGTGTTTGTGCCGCATCGGCCAGGGAGTAGTTTTTCAACCCTTTGGCGGCGATGATCCGTGGATCCTTGGCGATGTATTCGACGTTCTGGCTGATGCCATCGAAGAACTGCTTCATGCCGTTGTCGATCTGGCGGATTTCACGGCCGCTGCTATCCAGGAAGTTGGCCTTCGCGGCGTCGCGCAGGTTCATCACGACAAGCACCGCCACCAGGATGACCGGGAGGCAGGCGATGGCCGCGAACGCCCATGTCAGCTTCTGTTTGATATTCATGACTTCTCCCGCGGAATATTTTAAGTGTTGGAACGGCAGAAACAGCAGTGGTTGGCGTTGCGAGTCTCTGGAAGGGAAAAGCGCCTATGCCTACTGTCAGTGTATCGACCAAAGTCGTAGGCACTTGAGGCTTGCCATTTTGGCGCGGGACGATCGGTGGAGGGCGCAGGCGCGATTGCAGCCGACTTGAGTAGCCTGGAAGATAGCGTGGTTTGCTCTGCGCCTTCGCCCTGCGGCTCGGGCACTCACGTGCAGTAAATCCTCATTGTCTTTAATGTATTAACGAGGCCCTATGCCAAGCGCATTCGAGAGCGTACTCAAAAACAAGAACATGGCTTATCGACCGCTCGGAGCGGCGCCCGCCAGCCAGGCACCGATCCGTGTCGCGTTCGTATTGATGGACAACTTCTCGATGATGTCCTTCACCGGTGCGGTGGACGCGCTGGTGACCGCCAACCTGATGAGCGACATGCCCCTCTACGAGGTGTTGACGGTGGGGGTTTCAGGTGGGCAGGTGACGAGCGACCTGGGGATTGTCATCTCGACGGACGTCGAACTGGCGCAGATGCCGGAAAACCAGGACGTGCTGATTGTCGCCGGGGGCTTTCGCGTGAAGTTGCAAGGCCATCCGTTGCTGCGCCGCAAGCTGCGCGCCAATGCGGCGTCCGGGGCGATCCTGGGTGGCTTGTGGAACGGTGTTTTTTTCGTCGCCGATGCCAATCTGCTGGATGGTTTCGAATGCGCTGTCCACCCGGAGAGCCGCGCCATGATGGTGGAGGTGTTCCCCCATGTGAAGGTGTCCAGCCGGGCCTATGTGGTGGATCGGGAGCGGGTCAGTTGCGCGGGCGCCAACAGTTCGCTGCGCATGATGCTCCAATTGATTCGCCAGACGGGCGGAGCGGCGCTGGTGGGGGCCATCGAGGAAATTCTGCGTTGTGACGAGTCCGGCGACGATGCGACGGACTTGCCACCGGTTTTCGTCGAGACCGACCCGACGCTGCCGGAAAGTCTCAAGTTGGCGCTGGAGCTGATGTGGCAGAACGTGGAGGAGCCCTTGACCATCGATGAGCTGGCGGCGTGCGTGAAGATTTCCAAGCGCCAGTTGGAGCGACGGTTCTGCAGTTTTCTCGGCGCGACTCCGACGCGCTATTACCTGGAGCTGCGCCTGACGCGTGCTCGCCAGCTCATCCAGCAAACCAATCGGTCCGTGACCGAAATCGCCGTGGCGACAGGCTTTGTCAGTTCCCCGCACTTCCAGCGTCGTTTCCGGGATTTCTTTGGTGTGCCGCCTGGCAGTTATCGTTCGAAATCGGAGCGCAAGCAAGCCTTGCGCTAAAGACGCTGCCGGCTAGGGAAGAGAGTTTTTTGGGGGGGGCTACGCAGCTGAGCGGGAGCAAGCTCCCGCGTCACGGACACAAATCAGCTGTTATCGTCGGTCTGTGTTTCGGTGGGCAGGTCTTCGGTTTGCGGAGCGGCTTGTGATGCGGTCAAAGTCGTCTCCTTGCACAGTACCTTGCCTACTTCGTCGGCTATCGAACCGTCGATGATTCGCCCTTGCATCTGGTCGAACTGGGCTTTTTCCAGAACTGCGAGGCTGTTGTACATCCCCATGTGCCGTACATTGCGGCTGGCGCAGTCGAGTTCGAGTTTTGTGTAGTTGGTGAAGTAAGCACCCGATCTCTGTACGGTGGCCTGGATGGCTGAGCCGCTGTCGATAAACGACACAATGGAGTACACGGCATCCGAATCATCGTAAAGGTATTTGATGTTCTGAACTTCCGCGACCGCACTACACGCAATCGAGATTAAGGCGAGGGACATGACGATTTTCATGCTTTCTTCCGTGAATAAGCAAGTCAGTAATATTAGTGGCAAATTGAGATCAGTTTGCCGGGATTCATGCATAGGGTCAATTTTCGTCGGGCGGCCTCGATGACCGCCGGTCAGAAGCGAAATCTTTTCGGGAACTTTATAGATCCTTCCAGCTCGTGGCAACATACGAGTGCATTTCACTTGGGTAATAGGCCCTGCCCGAAATGCATTGCAGCTCTGTTAGATCAAAGCCTGAATTCGGCCAATCGCCTGATTTTTTTAGAAGTTTTTCGTCTGAGCTGCATCGATAATCACGGTTTCAGGATTTTCGAGCGTTTTTCTGCCCCGAAAGGGAAATCGAGCATCAACGCAAAAAGAATCGCCCCGGCGGAGATCAGGAAAAGCAATCCGTGGTGTCCGCCACTGGCATTGAACAGGGCCGAGTAGGCAAACCCGGCCAGCGCCTGGAAGGTGGCGAACGAAACAGTGGCCCGGCTCCAGGCCAGTTGTTGGCGATGAGGGTCAGGGACCAGTTCATGCACTCGGGCCAGGGCCAAGGGCACGATGCCCGGCGGAAACGAACCGATGATCACGGCTAGCGGCGCCAGTGCCATGAAGGTGTGTGAAACCGCCAGCAAGCCGAGAGCAATCGCTTGCACGGCCAGGACCAGTCGGATGCTCTTGCGCGCGCCGAGGTGATCGGCGAGAAAACCATAGCTCACCGGCCCGATGATCGCCCCGAGGCCATACATTACCCAGACCATCGCCCCGACATGTGCCCCGGCCCCGAGGCCACGCGCCACGTAGTCGACCAAAAAGACCATCGCAGGCACCAGCCCCGCGGCCATGAACGCATACTGGGCGAACAACTGGAAAACCGCAGGGGGCATGGGCTCGTCGGGCGCAGCGCTGGTTGTTACCTGCACCGTGTCCCGGGGCCAGCCGAACCAGCTCAACCCGGTCAATGCCAGCGACAGGACACCAAGCCCCAGCCAGGTAGACGGCAGGCCTAGGCTCAACAGCGGCGGCACAATCGTGCCTGAGCCGGCGATGCCAAGGCCGATGCCAAGGAAAATCGCGCCACTGGCCAAGCCTTTGCGTGCCGCCGGTACATGGGGCAATACAGTCGCCGCCACCAGTACCATGATCGCGCCGCCGGCGATCCCCGACAGCAGTCGCCAGGCGAAATACCAAGTCACCGACACCGGGAAGGCACAGGCGAAAAATGCGCCGGTCACGACGAGCATCATCAGCCGCAACGCGTTCCGGTTGGTCAGTCGGTGGGCCATGGGACGGCCGAGCAGAGCGCCGATCAGGTAACCGACCAGGTTCGCCGCCCCCAGGTAGACCACGTCGTTGGCGGAAAACCAACGGGCCTCGATCAATGCCGGGATCAGTGGCGTATAGGCGAAACGCGCCAGGCCGATGCTGACGAGGCTGGCGCAGAGGCCGGCGAAAATGGGCAGCCAGATGCTCGTGGGCGGTGATTCGAGTGCAGCGGATGAGGAGGGCATGACAGCGTTCCTGTGAAAGGTTTATAGCGTCCAGCATATCGGCTATCGTTGCTGCGTTTGTGCAGCGATTTAGCGTCAGAGTGATGCATATGTGCATCGGAGGAGGGCGAGTGAATTGGGATGATGCACGGGTGTTTCTGGCTGTCTGTCGAGCGTCGACCTTGCGCGGTGCCGCGCGGGTATTGGGGGTGGATCAGGCGACTGTGGGGCGGCGCGTTACGGCGTTGGAGAAGTCCTTGGATGCCGCGTTGTTCCTGCGTACTTCAGACGGTTACGCACTGACGGCCGTCGGCGAGGCGGCACTCAAGGCGGTGGAGAAGATGGAGCATTCGGCGCTGGAGCTGGAGCGCCGGATACAGGGCCTGGATGATCGCCTGCTCGGCAATGTCCGGGTCGCCACCACCGACTCATTGGCCATCGACTTCTTGATTCCGGCCATTGCCAGCCTGCATGGGCGCCATCCCGATGTGCGCGTGCAACTGGATGCGTCCACGCAGATCCTCAGCCTGGTCAAGCGCGAAGCGGACATCGCCGTGCGCAACACCCGGCCCGACAACCCTGACCTGATCGCTCGGCGAATCGCCCGTTGGCCGGTAGGATTGTTTGCGTCCCAAGCTTATGTCGAAGCCCGTGGCGCACCGTCGCCCGGCAGCGAGTTCGAGGGGCATGACTTGGTGGTTTATCAGCCGTATTGGCAGGACAGCAAGGATTTCACCCTGGTCTCGGAGCCGATCAATCGCGGACGGATCGTGGCCAGCCTGAGTTCGAGCCTGTTGGTGCGCCGGTCGATTGCCGCAGGCCTGGGTGTCGGGGAAATTCCGCTGTACATGGGCGCGCGTGACGGGTTGCTGAGAATCTGGCCGGAGCGCACACGTGCGCTGCCTTACGAGGTCTGGCTGGTCACCCACGCGGACCTGCGCCATACCGCACGGGTGCGGGCGGTGATCGATGAGATTGTCGCGGTGTTTGCACAGGAGAATGAGTGAAGCGTCGGGGGAATGTGGAGGCTCCATTACGAAATACCCTGTAGCCACTGTGGGAGCGAGCTTGCTCGCGATGGCGTCAGGTCAGCCGATACTCATCTGGCTGACACTCCGCCATCGCGAGCAAGCTCGCTCCCACAATGGGTGTCTCATAGCCTCTGTGACAATTTCTCCTACAGGGCCTAAAGGGTGTTTCATGGCATCTGTGGCAGTTCCTGCGGCCTCAGATCGAACACGAGCACCTCGGCATCCTGGCCGTGACTCAAGGTCAGGACCTGCTCCTCGCGCACCCGCACACCATCACCTTCCTGCAATTGCACACCATTGAGCTCGACAGCGCCTCGGGCCACATGCACATAGGCATAGCGATCCGGGGCCAGGGTCAAGGTGGCGCTTTGTTCGCCATCGAACAGCCCGGCGTAGACCCGTGCATCCTGGCGCACCTGGAGCGAGCCGCCGGCGCCGTCCGGGGAAATGATCAATTGCAGGCGACCGCGTTTCTGCTCGCTGCTGAAATGCTCCTGTTGATAGCGTGGCGTGGCGCCGCTGACGTTGGGCACGATCCAGATCTGCAGGAAGTGCACCGGCTCGTCCGCACTGTGGTTGAACTCGCTGTGGGCCACGCCGCTGCCGGCGCTCATCAACTGCACGTCACCGGGGCGAATGACCGAGCCCGTGCCCAGGGTGTCCTTGTGTTCCAGCGCCCCTTCAAGCACGTAGGAAAAGATCTCCATGTCCCGGTGGGGATGCTGGCCGAAACCCTTGGCCGCGGCGACCCGGTCGTCGTTGATGACCAGCAGATCGGAGAAGCCCTGTTCGTTGAGGTTGCGGTAGCTGGCGAACGAGAAGGTGTGGAACGAAGTCAGCCAGCCGTGGCGGGCAATGCCGCGGTCCGAAGCTTTGCGAAGGGTCAGCATGATGATTCTCCTGATGTCTATGGGCGGCGGCTGGGGCCGTTCGCCGGGTTCAGAAGAAGGTTAATGGTTATCCTGAGGTTCAATAAGCAGGCAGAAAACGAAAGACTGTCCGTTATTGGTGGACAATCGAGAATGCCTACCAGCGGATGCCTGGCTTCGCCATAATGCTGACGATAAACCCTGTGGGAGTGAGCTTGCTCGCGATAGCGTCGGATCAGTTGGGATTGAAGTAACTGACACACCGCTATCGCGAGCAAGCTCGCTCCCACAGGGGGCATTTATCGTTTCTGGATTTTTTTGGCGTCTTTTTAATGAAAACCGTTGCAATGGTGCTGTTCCCGGATTTTTTACTGCTCGACATGGCCGGGCCTATGGAAGTGTTTTCCATCGCCAATCGTTACCTCGAAGGGGACCTGCGTTATCAACTGTTGACCCTGGGGACCGAGCGCGGGCCGTTGCGGGCGTCCAACGGCGTGGCGGTGCAGGCCGATATCCATATCGACCAGGCATGGGCAGCCTATGACGTGTTGCTGGTGCCGGGTGGGCCGGGGGCCTATAACGACCGGCATCCGGGGCTGCACACCTGGCTGCGGGCCGCGGCACAACGGGCTACGCGCTACGGCTCCATCTGCACCGGTGCTTTCGTGCTCGGTGAGGCGGGCTTGCTCGACGGTTATCGCGTCACGACCCACTGGCATTACACCGAACGCCTGATACAGCGTTTCCCCAAGGCCCAGGTGGAAACCGACAAGATCTTCCTGCAGGACCGCCGCCTGATCACCTCGGGCGGTGTCACCGCCGGGATCGACCTGGCCTTGTCCATCGTGGCTCAGGATCACGGCCGCAAAGTCGCGTTGGACGTGGCCAAGGTGTTGCTGGTGGTGATGAAGCGCCAGGGCGGCCAGGCACAGTTCAGCCCCTCGGTGGCGGCAGTGTCGACGCAGGAATCGGCCATCACCCGGGTGCAGAATCATGTGATGGAGCACCTGGAAGAACCCTTCACCATCGAGCGTATGGCCGCCCTGGCCTCCATGAGCGCGCGGCATTTCGCCCGGGTCTTCGCCCGTGAAGTGAAAATGACGCCCATGGAGTTCCTGCAGGGCGCGCGCATCGACCGGGCGCGTCAACTGTTGGAAACCACGGACCTGCCGCTCAAGACCGTGGCGTTTCGCAGCGGCTTCGGCAGTGTGCGGCACATGCGCTTTTTGTTCGGTGAAAAGCTCGGCCTGACCCCGGTGCAATATCGTCAGCAGTTCAGTTGAGGCATCGGTGTCCGTCCAGGGCACCGTGATGTCCGTGACGCTCCCAGTGCCAGCATTGTCCTGAGATCTGCGCCTGCCAAGATTACGGCGAACCCCTTGGAAAGGATGCGCAGGAGCCCGGGGCAGACGTGTTCGGTGATCCGCACGCTGACGCCCGTACCGGTTATCCCGCGCTGCATCGCCCATGAACAGTTTCGTCAAACCCGATAGCGAGCCGGCGGTAAGCTTCGGTCCGTTCGCCTTCTACCGGCAGCAACGGCTGGTCACCCGTGACGGCCAGCCCCTCGCGCTGGGTGGCCGGGCCCTGGATGTTTTGCAGGTACTGGTGGAGCACGCCGGCCACTACGTCAGCAAGCAAACCCTCATCGCCCACGTCTGGCCTGACAGCGTCGTGGAAGCCATCAACCTGCGGGTGCACATCGCGGCGCTGCGGCGGGCCTTCGGCGACGGGCGGGATGGCGCTCGCTATATCCTCAACCATCCGCGACAAGGCTATTGCCTGGCGATGCCCCTGGTGGTGCAAGAAGGTGTTGAGTCGCCTTTGAGTCCCAGGGCCGAGCGACACAACCTGCCCACGCGCTTGAGCCCGGTAGTCGGCCGCGACAGAGTCCTGGGGCGGCTGCTGGCGCAAGTGCCCCGTCAAGCCCTGACCACCGTGAGCGGCCCGGGTGGAGTCGGCAAGACCACCGTGGTGTTGCGGGTAGCGGAGCTGCTGCTTGAGCACTTTGACGACGGGGCCTGGTTCGTTGACCTGGCGGACGTCAGCGATTCTTCACAGGTGAGGGCGCGGGTGGCCGGCACGCTGGGCCTGGCGCCCGATTCTTTGGGCCGGCGCCTTGAGTCCTGCCGCATGTTGCTGGTGCTCGACGGTTGCGAGCACGTGCTCGATGCCTGTCGGGAACTGGCCCAGGCACTGGCTACGGCGGCGCCTGGGGTGTCGTTGTTGTGCAGCAGTCGCGAGCCCCTGGCCCTGGCGGGCGAAAAAATCGTGCCGCTGCCGGGCCTGGCCGTGGCATCGCCCCTGGAACCCGAGCACCAGATCGTAGCGTGCCCGGCGGTGCAGTTGCTCATCGAGCGGGTGGGCGCCCGGCAACAGGGTTTCCAGCCCGCTGGCCGCGACTGGTTGATCCTGGCCCAGATCTGCCAGCGCCTGGACGGTTTGCCGCTGGCGTTGGAACTGGCGGCGGCCCAGGTCGACGCCTTGGGGCTGGCCGGGGTCCTCGAGCAATTGGATTACGGCTTGTCACTCTTGAGCCTCGGGCGGCGTACGGCGGTGGCCCGGCATCGAAGCCTGGAGGCCGTGCTGGATTCGAGTGTCGAGCGTTTGAGTGCTGACGAACAAACCGTGTTCCAGCGCCTGGCGGTGTTCGAGGGGCCGTTTACGCTCAGGGCGGCGCTGGCAGTGATCAGTTGCGCTGAGCTGAGTGTCGGGCGATTGCCTTCGTTGCTATTGCGGCTGGCGAGCGTGTCATTGCTGATGGTCGAGCCACTGGCCGACGGAGGGTGTTTTCGACTGCTGCACACCACTCGCGCCTATGCCTTGGACAAATTGCGGCGCAGTGGTCAGTGGCCCGTGTTTCATCGGCGTTATGTGCTGCAAGGCGCTTGGGGCGCGCGCCATTCAAGGCCCCAACCGGCGAGTCAGCCCCTGGAGCAGCGCGCCGGCTTCCAATAGGTCGGGAGTGTCGAACCCCTCGCTGAAGCGTCGGTAGACCGGCCCGAGCAGTTCTTGCGCGGTTTGGACTTGTCCGCGGCGTTGCCACAAGCGGGCCAGGGACGTGGCGCAGCGCAGTTCCCAGGCCAGGGCATGATGACGACGGGCGACGGCCAGGGCGGCCAGCAGTTGCGTTTCGGCAGGGCCTTCCAAGGAGGGCTCGTTCCGGGCCAGCCAGGTTTCGGCGCCGGCCCGCAGGAGCTCCGCCGAACACCAGCCCGCGGCGCCACTGCGGGCCCGTTCCAGTTGCGCCGGGCTGACAACGTCAGAGCGCAGGGTGACGGCGATGTCCTGGATCAGCCCGTTTGTCGGGCTCGTCTCCAGGGGCTGGTCGTTGAATACGCTGTCGTAATGACAGGCCCAGTCATGGAACAGCATCACCGAATGTTTCTTGGCCTGCTGCTTCAACAGGTCGAGCCTATCCCGGGCAGTCGGATGATCGCCGGTGTAGTGGGCGATCACGCAACCGGCCAGCGCCAAGGTGTAGCAGATCGAAATGCCGTGATTGATCTGCAAGGCGATCTGCAGCGCCAGGTTGGCGGTACGCCGGGCTTTCTCGGCGAAACCTTGCAGCCAGAGGATGCGCGCCAGAATCGTCAGCGCGGCCACGCTCTGGTCGTATTGCACGCCGAAGCCGTGGCTGAAGCGGCTGAGGTGGCCGCTCTGGGCCAGGCGCTGGATCACCTGTTCGGCCTCACGCCGCGCCGCGCCCTGGTCGCCGGTGAAATGCAGCGCCAGCACCCGCAGGCGTTGGGTGCTCAAGGACAGGATCGGGTCGCCCTGCAACCCGAGCCGGTCGAAATCCAGGCTGTGTGCCAGGGCCTGTTGGTAGTTGCCACAGCTGAGGTCCACGGTCATTTGCCCGGACACGGCCCGCAGCTCGCTGGCCAGGTCCTGGCATTGCCGGGCCAGTTGTCGGGCGGTGGCGAAGGCACGGACCGTGGCCGGCGTGCCACCCTCGGTGTGGTAGTTGAAACTGGCGTGGGCCAGCTCCAGGGCCAGGGTCAGGCGTGGACATGGTGTGGGGCTGGCCCGCAACAATTGCAGCGCCTTGTTGACGTAGAGGCCGTGCTCCTTGAGCAGCGACAGCTCTTGCCAGAGGGGCAGGGTGCGGGCGGTCAGGCGGATCGCCACGGCGTGTGAGCTTTGCGGGCCCAAGCCGCGGTCGAGCGCTGCGCGGATGTCGTCGCGATAGTCGGCGTAGCGAGCGATCCACAGTCGGGTGGGGGTGTTCTCCCAATCGTTTTCCGCTTGCCCCATGAGCGCCAGGCAGCGTTCGGCGTGGCGTTGCTGGCTGGCCGCCAATTCCCCGGCTTCGGCCAGTTTTTCCAAGGCATAACGGCGGGTGGTGTCCAGCAGGCGATAGCGCACCTCTTCATCGCCGATCTCGACGTTGAGCAACGACTTGGCGACCAACTGGCTGACCGACACCAACACCTGGTCGGGGGCGACATGCTGGCCGACGATCACCGCAGCGGCCGAGGCCAGGTTGAAACTGCCCATGAACACCGCCAGCCGCCGCAGGCAGGTCTGCTCGCAGGCCGTGAGCAGCGCGAAGCTCCAGTCCAGCGTGGCGCGCAGGGTCTGCTGGCGTGGGGCGGCGCCGGTGTCGTTGTGGAGCAGGGCGACGCTGTCTTGCAGTTGCCGGTGCAGTGCCTCGAGGCTGAAGCGGCCGATCTGTCCGGCGGCCAGCTCGATGGCCAGGGGAATCCCGTCCAGCCGCTGGCAGATGTCGACCACCAACGGCACCTCGCGGTCGGTCAGTTCGAAGTCGTCACGGCTGGCCATCGCACGCTCGGCAAACAGTTGCAGCGCCGGGTACTCCAGGGCGGGATACCCCTCGATGGGCATTTCCCGGGGCGGGCATGCCAGGGCATCCAGGCGCTGCACGTGTTCGCCTTCGGCGCGCAGGCCTTCGCGGCTGGTGGCCAGGATGTGCAGGTGAGGGGCGCCGCGCAGCAAGATTTCGCTGAGCTGGGCGATGGCGTCGATCAGGTGCTCGCAGTTGTCGATCACCAGCAGAAGGTGCCGCTCTTTGAGCTGTCGGGCGACGGTGTCCAACGGATCACCGTCCTGCAGCGGCAGGTCGAGCAATGCGCACAGGTTGGGGACGATCATGGCCGCATCGTTGAGCGATGCCAGGTCCAGCAGATGGGTGCCGTCACGGTAGTGGCCGATCAGCCGTTCAGCGACCCGCAGGGCGACGGTGGTCTTGCCGATGCCGCCGGTGCCGACCAGGGTAATGAAACGCTTCCGGGGCAACTGGGTCACCAGGTTTTCCACCAGGGCCTGGCGTCCGATCAGGCGCGTGCGCTGCAGCGGCAGGTTGCGCGCCAGGGACGGATGAGGAATGCGCGCCAATGGGTCGAGGGATCCGAATGACACCGGCGCGACAAAGCTGTAGCCGCGCTGCGCCACGGTGACGATGTAGCGCTGCCCGGCCTGGCCGTCCCCGAGGGCCTTGCGCAGTGCCGCGACGTGTACGCGCAGGTTGGTGTCTTCCACCACGCTCCTGGGCCAGACCCGGGCGATCAGTTGCTGCTTGCTCACCACCTCGCCTGCGTGTTCGAGCAACACCAGCAGAATCTCCACGGCCCGCCGTCCCAGGCGCAACGGTTGCTCGCCCTCCAGCACCAGGCGCTGGCGCGGATGGACCCGGTAAGGGCCGAAATGCACCGTCTGTTCGACGGGCAGGCTGAGGTATTGGCTCATGGTGCTCTCAATGTTCTGGGCCCGATGCCTGGGCTTTACCCGAGCATATTCCTCAGGTTTGGCTTCAAGCGCAACGGCGCGGGCTCTGCTCCGAGCCTTCCAGTCGCCGGACCCTGTGGCGAGGGAGCTTGCTCCCGCTGGGTTTCTGTAGGAGCTGGCGAAGCCTGCGATCTTTTGATCTTTCGATCTTTCGCTTGCGACTCAAGTGTCTGGGGAAAGATCGCAGCCTCGCTCCGCTCGACAGCTCCTACAGGCCCAGCGGGAGCAAGCTCCCTCTCCACAAAAGCGGGTTTTTTAACACTTCAGTCCCGAAAAAATTAACAACGTTTAACTCACGCCCATGCCCCCTCTGACCAGACCATAAAGCGATCCACCCATCTCAAGGAGTCATGTCATGAGCACCTTCATCACCCGCGACGGCACCGAGATTTACTACAAGGATTGGGGCAGTGGTCAACCGGTGGTCTTCAGCCACGGCTGGCCGTTGAACTCGGACAGTTGGGAGGCGCAGATGATGTTCCTGGCGTCCAACGGGTATCGGGTGATCGCCCATGACCGCCGTGGACACGGGCGTTCCAGCCAGCCTTGGGACGGCAACGACATGGACACCTACGCCGATGACCTGGCCGAGCTGATCGAACGCCTGGATTTGAAGGACGCGGTGCTGCTCGGCTTCTCCACCGGCGGTGGCGAAGTGGCGCGCTACATCGGTCGCCATGGCGCCGCCCGGGTCGCCAAGCTCGGCCTGATCTCGGCGGTGACGCCGCTGATGGTCAGGACCGCGGCCAATCCTGGCGGCTTGCCCATCGAAGTCTTCGACGGTTTCCGCCAGGCCTCCCTCGCCGATCGTTCTCAGCTATACAAAGATGTGGCCAGTGCGTTTTTCGGCGCCAACCGTCCGGGCGCCAAAGTCTCCCAAGGCATGATCGACTGGTTCTGGATGCAGGGCATGCTCGCCGGCCACAAGAACGCCTACGACTGCATCAAGGCGTTCTCGGAGACCGATCTTTCCGAAGACCTGCGCAACATCGACGTGCCGACCCTGGTGGTCCATGGCGATGACGACCAGGTGGTCCCCATCGAAACCGCCGGAATCGCCGCCGCCAAATTGCTGAAGAACTCGCAGTTGCTGGTGTACCCGGGCGCGCCCCATGGCCTGACCGATACCCACAAGGACCGGCTGAACGCGGACCTGCTGGCGTTCATCCGGGGCTGATCAAGCCACAAACCTGTAGGGGCGAGCTTGCTCGCGACGGCGATGCAACAGTCAACATTGCCGCCGACTGACACCCGGCTATCGCGAGCAAGCTCGCTCCCACAGGATTGGCACCCAACAGGACCCAAACCGATGAACCGCAACGATTTACGCCGTCTCGACATGAACCTGCTGGTGATCTTCGAGGCGCTGATGTTCGAGAAAAACCTGACCCGCGTCGCCGAAAAGCTGTTCATGGGCCAACCGGCGGTGAGCGCGGCGCTGGGGCGGCTGCGGGATCTGTTCGATGACCCGCTGCTGATCCGTCACGGTCGTGGCATGGAACCGACCCCGCGAGCCCTGGCGATCCTGCGAGAGCTGCAACCGGCCATGGACACCATCTCCGGCGCGGTCAGCCGGGCCAAGGCGTTCGACCCGTCCACCAGTTGCGATGTGTTTCGCATCGGGTTGTCCGACGATGCCGAATTCGGCCTGTTTCCTCCATTGCTGAGCCAACTGCGCGAAGAGGCGCCGGGGATCATCGTGGTGGTGCGCCGGGCCAATTTCCTGCTGATGTCGTCGCTGTTAGCCAGCGGTGAAATCAGCGTCGGCGTGAGCTACACCACCGATCTGCCGGCCAATGCCAAGCGTAAGAAACTGCGGGACATTCCTTGCAAGGTCTTGCGTGGCGACAAGCGCCCGGGGCCGCTGACCCTGGACGAGTACTGCTCGCGGCCCCACGCCATGGTTTCGTTTTCGGGCGACTTGAGCGGCAACATCGACCTGGACCTGGCCCGCATCGGCCGGACCCGCAAAGTGGTGCTGGCGGTGCCGCAATTCAGCGGGCTGCGAGCCTTGCTGGCGGGTACCGAGCTGATCGCCACCGTGCCTGACTATGCCGCCTGTGCCTTGGTAGAAGGCTGTGCCTTGCGCGCCGAGGACCCGCCGTTCGAGATCAATGCGGCTGAACTGTCGATGGTCTGGAGCGGCGTGCATGACAACGACCCGGCCGAGCGCTGGCTGCGCTCGCGCATTGCCAGCCACATGTCCCAACCATTACCGGCCGCTGCCTCGGCCGCCCCGGACGGAGCCCACCGATGAACATGACCGATGAGCGCCCGTGGCAGGACCTGGGTCTGTTGTTCCTGCGCCTGAGTGGCGCGTTGTTCCTGCTGTGGGTCCATGGGTTGCCGAAGCTGTTGCACTACAGCGTCGAGCTGACCCGGATCGAAGACCCGTTTCACCTCGGCGCGGCGCCAACCCTGATCCTGGCGATTTTCGCCGAGGTGCTGTGTCCGCTGCTGATCATGGCCGGTGTGCTGGTGCGCCTGGCGTGCTTGCCGATCCTGTTTCTGCTGGCCGTGGCGCTGCTGGTGGTGCATCCGCAGTGGAGCCTGGAAGAGGGGCAGTTCGGTTGGTTGCTGTTGATCATATTTACCAGCGTATTGATCGCCGGGCCCGGGCGCCTGGCGATGAACACGCGTTTTGTTGGAGTGCTTCGCCATGTCTGAATCTCAAATCATCGACTCCCCTGGGAGCCCGGCCAAACCCGGCTTCGATGAAATCGTGACCCTGGTGGTCAAGCACCGGATCAAGGCCGGCCAGGACGCGGCCTACGAAGCCTGGCTGCGTCGCATCGTGAGCCTGGCCGGTCAGTGGCCCGGACACTTGGGCGTGGATGTGGTGCGGGGCAAGCAGGGCGGGTTGTCGCTTTTCACCTGCGTGCTGCGTTTTTGCTCCACCGAGACCATGCAACGCTGGCTGGACTCCCCCGAACGCCGCGAGCTGGTCGCGCAAGCCGCTCCCATGCTGGCCGACGGCGACCAGACCGAAGTCGGGTCGCACAAGGAGTTCTGGTTCGCCCCGCTGGCCGACGCCGCCACACCGCCGCCGCGCTGGAAACAGGCCGTGGTGACGCTGCTGGTGATCCTGCCCCACACGCTGCTGGTGCCGTTGCTCTGGGGGCCGGTGCTGCAACTCGATGCCTTCCTTTCCAACTACGTGGTGGCCACGTTCCTGATCACCCTGACCATCGTGCTCTCGGTGGTCTACGTGTGCATGCCTTTGGCGACACGCCTGTTCGCGCCTTGGCTGCAACCCAAGACCCATGAGCACCTGGAGCCCGGTCATGGCCAATAAGGACGATCCGACCGACCCGCTGCGCCGCCAACTGTTGGCCGCCGGGTCCCTGCTCAGCGCGGCGGCGGCTTTTTGGCCTCGTCTGTCCCTTGCCTCTACTCATCCAGAAGGAAATCCGATGAACGCCGATCTGATTCTATTCAACGGTCAATTCCATACCGTCGACCGCGAGAAGCCCCGGGCCAGTGCAGTCGCCATCAGCCAGGGCCGCTTCGTCGCGGTGGGCACCGATGCCGAGGCCATGGCCCTGCGGGGCAGCGGCACCCAGGTCATCGACCTCAAGGGCCGCACGGTCATTCCCGGCCTCAACGACTCGCACCTGCACCTGATCCGTGGCGGTCTGAACTACAACCTGGAACTGCGCTGGGAAGGCGTGCCGTCCCTGGCCGATGCCTTGCGCATGCTCAAGGATCAGGCCGACCGCACGCCAACGCCACAATGGGTGCGCGTGGTCGGCGGCTGGAACGAATTCCAGTTCGCCGAAAAGCGCATGCCGACCCTGGAAGAACTCAACCAGGCGGCCCCCGATACGCCGGTATTCGTGTTGCATCTGTATGACCGCGCCTTGCTCAACCGCGCCGCGCTGCGGGTCGCCGGCTACACCCGTGACACACCGAACCCGCCAGGTGGCGAGATCGTGCGTGACAGCAAGGGCGAGCCCACCGGCATGCTGGTGGCGCGGCCCAATGCGATGATCCTTTACTCGACGCTGGCGAAAGGGCCGAAGCTGCCGCTGGAATACCAGGTCAACTCCACTCGCCAGTTCATGCGGGAACTCAATCGCCTGGGCCTGACCAGCGCCATCGATGCCGGCGGCGGTTTCCAGAACTACCCGGACGACTACGCGGTGATCGAGCAGTTGGCCCGGGAGCAGCAGTTGACGGTGCGCATCGCCTACAACCTGTTCACCCAGAAGCCCAAGGAAGAACTCAGCGACTTCAAGAA
Source organism: Pseudomonas sp. NFACC13-1 (assembly GCF_900104425.1). Taxonomy (NCBI): domain Bacteria; kingdom Pseudomonadati; phylum Pseudomonadota; class Gammaproteobacteria; order Pseudomonadales; family Pseudomonadaceae; genus Pseudomonas; species Pseudomonas sp. NFACC13-1. The sequence goes on from NZ_FMXV01000007.1 coordinate 34,300, forward strand.
CTGGACCGGCAGCGTCAAGCTGCACCAGGGCGACGATTTCCTGCGGCACAACGGCGCCGGCGAAATGCTGGTGTTCTCGGCGGCGGATTTCGAGGACTTCCTGGAGCCGCGTCCGGACCTGCCGCCGGGCATGGAGCAGGACCTGGAACCGGTGGTCCGGCACCTGGTGGAGCAACGCTGGCCGTTCCGCTTGCACGCCACTTATGACGAATCCATCAGCCGCATGCTCGACGTGTTCGAGAAGGTCAATCGCGATATTCCGTTCAACGGCCTGCCGTGGTTCTTCGACCACGCCGAGACCATCACGCCGAAGAACATCGAACGTGTGCGGGCGTTGGGCGGTGGCATTGCGATCCAGGACCGCATGGCCTTCCAGGGCGAATACTTCGTCGACCGCTACGGTGCCAAGGCCGCCGAAGCCACGCCGCCGATCAAGCGCATGTTGGCCGAAGGCGTACCGGTGGGCGCCGGCACCGATGCCACCCGCGTCTCCAGCTACAACCCCTGGACCTCGTTGTACTGGATGGTCAGCGGCCGCACGGTCGGTGGTCTTTCGTTGCACGAAGAGGGCCTGCCGCGCCTGACCGCGTTGGAACTGTTTACCCATGGCAGCGCCTGGTTCTCGTCGGAGCAGGGCAAGAAGGGCCAGATCAAGGTCGGCCAACTGGCGGACCTGGCGGCCCTGAGCGCGGACTTCTTCAGCGTCGAGGAAGAAGCCATCAAGTGGATCGAGTCGGTGCTGACCGTTGTGGACGGCAAGGTGGTGTACGCCGCCGGTGACTTCGAAAAACTCGGCCCGGCCAGCGTCCCGGTGCTGCCCGACTGGTCGCCGGTGGTCAAGGTCCCGGGCCACTGGCGCCCGACTTCACCGTTGCAGGCTCAGGTCCACCAGTGCAGCGGCCCGTGCACGGTGCATGCCCACAGCCATGAACGCGCACGACTGTCGAACGTTCCGGTCAGCGATTTCCAAGGCTTCTGGGGCGCGTTTGGCTGTTCCTGCTTTGCCTTTTAACTAACACACAAACCCCCTCTGTGGGAGCGAGCTTGCTCGCGATGCGGTTGCACATTCAGCACTGCCGTCGCCTGACACTCCGCCATCGTCGGAACGCCGCCCGGAGCAAGCTCGCTCCCACAGGCTTTACTATCCATCCCAAAGGAGTCATCCCATGAGCAACGTTCCCGCCTACAACCGTCTGAACAAAGACGACGCGGTCGTCCTGCTGGTCGATCACCAGACCGGCCTGATTTCCCTGGTCCAGGACTTCTCGCCCAACGAGTTCAAGAACAACGTGCTGGCCTTGGCCGACCTGGCGAAGTTCTTCGAACTGCCGACCATCCTGACCACCAGCTTCGAAAAAGGCCCCAACGGCCCGATCGTGCCGGAGCTCAAGGAAATGTTCCCGGACGCGCCATACATCCCGCGTCCAGGCCAGATCAATGCCTGGGACAACGAAGATTTCGTCAAGGCGATCAAGGCCACCGGCCGCAAGCAATTGATCATCGCGGGCGTGGTCACCGATGTCTGCGTAGCGTTCCCGACCCTGTCGGCGCTGGCTGAAGGTTTCGATGTGTTCGTCGTGACCGATGCCTCGGGCACCTTCAACGAAACCGTGCAACAGGCCGCCTGGGTCCGCATGACCGCCGCCGGCGCGCAGATGATGAACTGGTTCTCGGTGGCCTGTGAGCTGCACCGCGACTGGCGCAACGACATCGAAGGCCTGGGCAACCTGCTGTCCCAGCGCATTCCGAACTACCGCAACCTGATGAACAGCTACTCGGCGCTGACGGCCAAGTAAGCGGTTCATGCTCAATGACGCCCGCCTTGTGCGGGCGTTTTTGTGCCTGGCATCAGGTTATTGCAAGCTGATCCGCCGCTATCGCGAGCAAGCTCGCTCCCACAGGGTTTCAGGTGTATTCAGGCTCTGTAATCACTGGGAACCCATGTGGGAGCGAGCTTGCTCGCGATAGCGTCAGCCCATCCAACACCTTTCCAACCTGCCTTGCTCCATCCACAATGCCCAACTCATCTCCCTGACTGTCCACCCCAGGAATGACAATGAACCCCTTCGAAGAAATGCGTATCTTTGCCCAGGTCATGGAGTCAGGCAGTTTCACCGCCGCGGCGGACAAGCTGGGGCTGTCCAAGCAGTTCGTCAGCCGCAAGCTCATGGCGTTGGAACAGCGCCTGGGCGTACGCCTGCTCAATCGTTCGACCCGCCGGCTGGACGTCACCCCGTTGGGCCAGCGCTATTACGAAGCGTCGCTGCGCCTGCTCAATGACGTCGAACAGGTGGAGCAGGGGATCAGCGGCCAGACCACTGAGCCCCGTGGCACGATTCGGCTCAGCGCACCGCTGTCCTTCGCCATGGCGCATCTGGGCAGCCTGTTGCCGCAGTTCCTGCAGCGCTATCCGGGCGTCAGCGTCGAAGTGGACCTGAGCGACCGTTCGGTGGACCTGCTGGGGGAGGGCTATGACCTGGCGCTGCGCATCGGCGTGCTGGAGGACTCGACGCTGATTGCCCGGCGCATCGCGACCATCGAACGGGTGTACTGCGCCAGTCCCGCCTACCTGGCGCTAAAAGGCACACCCACGCGACCGGAAGACCTGCGCCATCATGACTGCCTGCCCTATGGTCACAGCCGCCAGGTGCAGTGGCGTTTCGCGGGGGCCGGCAAACCGTTGACCCTGGAGGTCACGGGGCGCATGCGCGCCAACAACGGCGATGTACTCAGGGACGCGGCCATCGCCGCCATGGGGGTCACCTACTTGCCTACCTTCATCCTCGGCGATGCCTTACAGGATGGTCGGTTGATCAAGGTGTTGGAGGGGTTTGAAACCGAGCCCCTGGCGCTGTCGGCGGTCTACCCGCAACATCGCCAAGGCTCACGCCCGGTGCAGGCGTTGGTGGAGTTCTTGCGCGAACACATGCAATAACACCGCGGGCGTGCAGCCGTCGGGCGACGGCGACGCACCCGCGGCGTGCGATCAGGCGGCGAGGCTGGCGCTGCTCAGTTCTTTTTTGTACTGCGCTTTCATGGTTTCCATTTCCGCACCCAAGGCGTCCAGTTTTGCCTTGCCCAGCAGTTTTTTCGCGTGGGGGAACATTTCTTTTTCTTCCTCCTCGATGTGGTGCTCAAGCAGCTCCTTGACCACTTTTGCCCGGCCGGAAAATTCAGGCGTGGATGGGTCGGTCGCCTTCAGGTCAGGCAGCACCAGCGAGTCGACGGTGCGGTGCTCTTCCTTGGCTTCGTAGTACATCTGTGCCTCCTCCTTGCCACCTGCCTGCTTGAAAGCCGGATAAAGTATTTCTTCTTCCAGGCGGGTATGGATGGAAATTTCCATTTCCAGTTTCGCCAACAGGTCGGTGCGTTTTTTCACGGCGCGTTCGGTCGACTCGCTCAGTTGAGTCAGGATGGCTTTGACGCGCTCATGGTCGGCTTTCAACAGATCGATGGCATTCATGGGTAGCTCCTCGGCAATTCACGGATGCGGGCAGGCTTCAAGCGCCGACGCCGCGTAAAAGCTGAATTGCATCAGCTGTGCCAGCCGAACAGGGTTTTAAAGCCTTTTAAAAACAATGGGTTGAGAGAGTCATTATTTTCAGCGTCGTGCAAGCTGCATGAGCGGGGCAAGAAACGCGTTGCACTTTGCGTTGATGGCCTGCCACTCCTCGTGATTCAGAGCCAAAAAAAATGCCCGTATCTCGCGATACGGGCATTTTCAGTGGTTACGACGCTTGGGCGATCAGCCCGTCAAGCCCGCCTGCTGAACCAGGGTCAGCAACGGCTGCGGGTATACGCCAAGGAAGAACGCCAACACGGCGATGGCCAGCAGCATCACGCCGCCTGCCTTCTGTTCCCAGTGCAGCTCGGCATCGTGACGACGCAGGTTCGGTTCCATCAGGTACAGGGTGACCATCACGCGCAGGTAATAGAACACGCCGATGGCACTGCCCAGCACCAGGGAGCCGACCAGCCACCATTGGTGAGCCTCGACGCCGGTGGCGATGATGTAGAACTTGCCGATGAAGCCGGCGGTCAGCGGGATGCCGGCCAGGGACAGCATCATCACGGTCAGCACGGCGGTCAGGTACGGACGGCGCCAGAACAGGCCGCGGTATTCGTACAGGGCGTCGGCGTCGCGGCCGTTGTACGGCGAGGACATCAGGGTGATCACGCCGAAGGCGCCGAGGCTGGTGATCACGTAGGTCACCAGGTACACGCCGATGGCTTCCACGGCCAGGCCCTTGCTGGCGATCAGGGCGATCAGCAGGTAGCCGAAGTGGGCGATGGACGAGTAACCCAGCAGACGCTTGAGGTTGCTCTGGGTCAGTGCCAGCAGGTTACCGAACAGGATCGACGCGATGGCGATGAGGGTCAGCACGTTGCTCAGTACACCGCTGCTGGCCACGGGCGATATCTGGAACAGCCGCACCATGACCGCGAACACCGCCACTTTCGACGCGGTGGCCAGGAACGCCGCCACTGGCGCCGGGGCGCCTTCGTAGACGTCCGGGGTCCAGAGGTGGAACGGTACCAGCGACAGCTTGAACGCCAGGCCGATCAGCATCATGCCCAGGCCCAGTTGCGCGATCGGACTAGGCAGGCCGGTGGCCGCCAGGGCCTGGCCGATGCCGACGAAGCTCAGGGTGCCGGCTTCGGCGTAGAGCAGGGCCATGCCGAACAACAGGAACGCGGAACCGGCCGCCGACAGCACCATGTACTTGATGCCGGCTTCCAGGGAACGCTTGTTGAAGAAGGCGTAGGCCACCAGGCCGTAGACCGGTACCGACAGCAGTTCCAGGCCGATGAACAGGCTGGCCAGGTGCTGCGAGCTGACCAGCACCAGGCCACCGGCGGCGGCCATCAGGATCAGCAGGTACAGTTCTTCGCGGTTGCCCGGGTAACCCGAGCCGCCATCGCCGAGGTAGGCGTGGGCGAGGGTGACGCAGGCCAGGGTGGCGACCAGGATCAACGCCATGTAGAGGCAGGCGAAGCTGTCGATCTGCATCAGCGGCGTGACCGCCAGTGGCGCGACTTTCAGGGCCGGCAAAATCGACAGCAGGGCCAGGTTCAGCCCCGCCACCGACAGCAGGAAGGTCTGCGAGTGATTGCGCCGCCAGGCGATCGCCAGCATCACCACGATGATCGTGGCGCTGGTGATCAACAGCGGCGCAAGCGCGATAAAGTGTTGAATCGTGAATTCCATAGCGCTCTTACCGGGCCGAAGCGAGTTGAGAGAAGGCGGTGCCGAGCCACTGCTGCACGCCATGCATCGTGGCGGCAGAGGTGTCGAGGAACGGTTGCGGGTACACGCCGAGGTAAACCAGCAGCACCGCAAGGCCGAGCACCATGATCAGTTCGCGACCGTCCATGCCACGCAACACTTCATCCGACTTGGCCGGACCGAAGTAGGCGCGGTGGATCATGATCAGCGAGTAGACCGAACCGAACACCAGGCCAGAGGTGGCAATCGCCGTGATCCAAGGCGCACTGACGAACGAGCCGATCAGGATCAGGAACTCGCCGACGAAGTTGCCGGTGCCCGGCAGGCCCAGGGACGCGGCTGCGAAGAACAGGCTGATGGCCGGCAGGTAGGCGATGCGCGACCAGACGCCACCCATTTCACGCATGTCCCGGGTGTGCAGGCGCTCGTACAACTGACCGCTGAGGATAAACAGTGCGGCGGCCGACAGACCGTGGGCGAGCATCTGGATCACCGCGCCTTGCAGGGCCAGCTGGCTGCCGGAATAGATCCCGATCAGCACGAAGCCCATGTGCGAAACGCTGGAGAACGCGATCAGGCGCTTGATGTCGGTCTGGGCGAACGCCAGGAACGCACCGTAGAAAATCCCGATCAGGCCCAGGGTCATGGCAATCGGCGCGAACTCCGCCGAGGCATTGGGGAACAGCGGCAAGGCAAAGCGCAGCAGGCCGTAGGCCGCAGTCTTCAGCAGGATACCCGCCAGGTCCACGGAACCGGCGGTCGGCGCCTGGGCGTGGGCGTCCGGCAGCCAGGAGTGGAACGGCACCACCGGCAGCTTCACCGCGAACGCGATGAAGAAGCCCAGCATCAGCACGTACTCGGTGGTGCGCGACATCTGCACTTTCAACAGGTCGGCGTAGTTGAAGGTAATCACGCCGGTGTTGTTGAAGTTGACCAGCACCAGGCCAAGGATCGCCACCAACATGATCAGGCCGGAAGCCTGGGTGAAGATGAAGAACTTGGTCGCCGCGTAGATCCGGGTCTTCTTGCCGTCCGAAGAACTGTGACCCCAGAGCGCGATGAGGAAGTACATCGGCACCAGCATCATTTCCCAGAAGAAGAAGAACATGAACAGGTCCAGCGCCAGGAACACGCCGACGACGCCGCCCAGGATCCACATCAGATTCAGGTGGAAGAAACCGACGTGACGCTGGATCTCTTTCCAGGAGCAGAGGACCGAGAGAATACCCAACAGGCCGGTCAGCAGGATCATCAGCAACGACAGGCCGTCGAGGGCCAGGTGCACGCTGATGCCGAAGCGCGCGATCCAGGCGTGCTTGAACTCAAGTGCCCAGGTCGGATCGGCGCCAGGGGCCGGAGCGAATGAATAGTCGCCGGTCGCCCACAGCCAGAGGCCGAGCGCGAGTTCCAGGGACATGGTCAGCAGCGCAATCCAGCGCGGGAGCGTGGAGCTGGAGCGCTCCGCGATCCAGCACAGCAGGCCGCCGATGAAGGGGATCAGGATTAGCCAGGGCAGAATCATGACGGGCTCGTTTCCTTTCGCAAGTTCGCAAGGTTCATATCAGACCGCTACCAGCACGATGGCGCCGATAACCAGCACGGCGCCAGCCGCCATGGAAGCCGCATACCAACGCAATTGACCGGTCTCGGTACGGCTCAGGGCGGTGTGGCCGCCCTTGGCCATGCGCGGGATCAGGCCAATGGTCTGGTCGAGCGGGTCTTTGCGCAGAATGTGGCTGATCGCAAGGTATGGCTTGACGAACAGTTTGTCGTAGATCCAGTCGAAGCCCCAGGCGGCGAACCACCAGGCCGAAAGGAACCGCCCGATGCCGCTGTTGGCGACCGCCGTGACGAAACGACGCTTGCCCAGGAACAGCAGGGCGGCCAGCAGGATACCCGCCAGGGCGATGGCGCCGGAGGCGATTTCCAGGCTGTGCTTGGCTTCGCCGCCGGCATGGCCGACGCTTTGCGGCAGCACATCGGCCAGCGGTGGAGTGATCAGGGCGCCGACGAAGGTCGACAGCACGATCAGCACCGACAGTGGCAGCCAATGGGCAATGCCGTGGCCGGCGTGGGCTTCGGTCTTGGCTTCACCGTGGAATGCGATGAAGATCAGGCGGAAGGTGTACAGCGAGGTCATGAACGCACCCACCAGGCCGGCATAGAGCAGGCCTTGGTTACCGCTGGCGAACGCTTCCCAGAGGATCTCGTCCTTGGAGTAGAAACCGGCGGTGACCAGTGGCAGGGCCGCCAGGGCCGCGCCGCCGACGATGAAACTGGCGTAGGCCAGCGGCAGCTTCTTCCACAGGCCGCCCATCTTGAAGATGTTCTGCTCGTGGTGGCAGGCCACGATCACCGCACCGGACGCCAGGAATAGCAGGGCCTTGAAGAAGGCGTGGGTCATCAGGTGGAAGATCGCGCCTTCCCAGGCACCGACGCCCAGGGCCAGGAACATGTAGCCGATCTGGCTCATGGTCGAGTAGGCGAGGATGCGCTTGATGTCGGTCTGCACCAGGGCGGCAAAACCGGCCAGCACCAGGGTCACACCGCCGACAATGCCGACCAGGTGCAGGATGTCCGGCGCCAGGGCGAACAGGCCGTGGGTACGGGCGATCAGGTAGACACCGGCGGTCACCATGGTCGCGGCGTGGATCAGGGCCGAGACCGGCGTAGGGCCGGCCATCGCGTCCGCCAGCCAGGTCTGCAGCGGCAGTTGCGCGGATTTACCGACGGCACCGCCCAGCAGCAGCAGGGTCGCCAGGACGATCCAGAAGTCACCGACCTTGAAGTGCTCGGGTGCCTTGACCAGCAGTTCCTGGATATTCAGCGTGCCCAGTTGCTGGAACAGGATGAACAGGCCGATGGCCATGAACACGTCGCCGATCCGGGTCACGATGAACGCCTTGAGTGCCGCGTTGCCGTTGTTGCGGTTGCTGTAGTAGAAACCGATCAACAGGTACGAGCACAGGCCCACGCCTTCCCAGCCGAAGTACAGGAACAACAGGTTATCGCCGAGCACCAGGAACAGCATGCTGGCGATGAACAGGTTGGTGTAGGCGAAGAAGCGCGAATAACCGGCTTCACCGCGCATGTACCAGGACGCGAACAGGTGGATCAGGAAACCCACGCCGACCACCACGCCGAGCATGGTGACCGAGAGACCGTCCAGGTACAGGGCGAAGTTCGGCGTGAAGCCTTCCACCGCCATCCACTGCCACAGCACTTGCACGTACCGGCCACCTTCCGGCGGGGCGACGTTGAATTGCCAGATCACGTAGGCCGTGACGATGGCAGACAGGCCGATGGAGCCCACGCCAACCAGCGCCGACAGGTTTTCCGACCAGCGTCCACGGGAGAACGACAGCAGCAGGAAACCGACAAGAGGAAATATGAAAGTCAGGAAGAGAAGGTTCATCCGCGCATCTCGCTGGCAGCGTCAATATCGAGAGTGTGGAAGCGGCGATACAGCTGCAACAAGATCGCCAGGCCGATACTGGCCTCGGCGGCTGCCAGGCTGATCACCAGGATGAACATGATCTGTCCATCCGGCTGCGCCCAGCGAGCGCCCGCGACGATGAAGGCCAGGGCGGAGGCATTCATCATGACCTCCAGGCTCATCAACACGAACAGGATGTTGCGGCGGACCATCAGGCCGACCAGACCGAGACAGAACAGGATGCCGGCAACCGCCAGGCCATGTTCGAGAGGGATAGCAGGCATGTGATTACTCCTTCGCCTCGTTACGGCCCAAATGGAACGCCGTGACGGCTGCGGCAAGCAGCAGCATCGAGGCGAGTTCGACCACCAGCAGGTACGGACCGAACAGGCTGATGCCCACGGCCTTGGCGCCTACGGTGGTGTGGCCGATGGCCTGGCCGCTTTGGTGAGCGAACAGCACATACAGCAGTTCACCCAGCAGCAGGGCGGACAGGATCACAGGTCCCGCCCAGATGCCGGGCTTGAGCCAGGAGCGTTCCTGCTGGACCGCGGCCGGGCCGAGGTTGAGCATCATCACCACGAACACGAACAGCACCATGATGGCGCCAGCGTAGGCGATCACTTCCAGGGCACCGGCGAACGGCGCGCCGAGGGCGAAGAAGGTCATGGCCACGGCGATCAGCGAAATGATCAGGTAGAGCAGGGCGTGCACGGGATTGGTATTGGTGACCACACGAAGCGTGGACACCACCGCGATACCCGATGCGAAATAGAAAGCGAATTCCATCTTTCTTCCTTAAGGCAGCAAGCTCTTCACGTTGATCGGTTCGGCTTCGTTCTGCGCGGCGCCTTTTGGCTTACCGGCAATGGCCATACCTGCAACACGATAGAAGTTGTAATCAGGGTTTTTACCGGGACCGGAAATCAGCAGATCTTCTTTCTCGTACACCAGGTCCTGACGTTTGAACTCGGCCATTTCGAAATCCGGCGTGAGCTGGATCGCGGTGGTCGGGCAGGCTTCCTCGCAGAGGCCGCAGAAAATGCAGCGCGAGAAGTTGATGCGGAAGAAGTCCGGGTACCAGCGACCGTCTTCGGTTTCAGCTTTCTGCAGCGAGATGCAACCCACCGGGCACGCCACGGCGCACAGGTTGCAGGCCACGCAGCGCTCCTCGCCGTCGGGGTCGCGGGTCAGGACGATGCGGCCACGGTAACGGGGGGCCAGGTAGACCGGTTCTTCCGGGTATTGCAGGGTGTCGCGCTTGCGAAAGCCATGGCCGAAGATCATGACCAGGCTTCGCAGTTGGGTACCGGTACCCTTAACGATGTCGCCAATATATTTGAACATGGGTCAAATCCTCACTGAACCGCGGCCGCTGGCGCGTTCATCAAAACGATCGCTGCGGTCACCAGCATATTGATCAGGGTCAGCGGCAGGCAGAATTTCCAGCTGAAATCCATCACCTGGTCGTAGCGTGGGCGCGGGATCGAGGCGCGCAGCAGGACGAACAGCATGATGAAGAACGCGGTCTTCAGGGCGAACCAGACGAAGGACAGTTGCGGCAGGATGCCGAACGGACCGTGCCAGCCACCGAAGAACAGCGTCACCAGCAGCGCCGAGATCAGGATGATGCCGATGTACTCACCGACGAAGAACATGCCCCATTTCATGCCGGCATATTCAATGTGGTAACCGTCGGCCAGTTCCTGCTCCGCTTCCGGCTGGTCGAAGGGGTGACGGTGAGTCACGGCCACGCCAGCGATGAAGAAGGTACAGAAACCGAAGAACTGCGGAATGATGAACCACAGGTTCTGGGCCTGGTACTCGACGATGTCGCGCATGTTGAACGAGCCGGCCTGGATCACGATGCCCATGAGCGCCAGGCCCATGAACACTTCGTAGGACACGGTCTGGGCCGAGGCCCGCAGGCTGCCCAGCAGGGCGAACTTGTTGTTGCTCGACCAGCCGGCGAACAGCACCGCGTACACCGACAGGCCGGCCATGGCGAAGAAGAACAGCAGGCCGATGTTCAGGTCCGCCACGCCCCAGGTCGGAGTGATCGGGATGATCGCGAAGGCGATCAGCAAGGCGCTCATGGCCACGACCGGTGCCAGGGTGAAAATCACCTTGTCGGCAAACGGCGGCGTCCAGTCTTCCTTGAAGAACATCTTGATCATGTCGGCGGCGATCTGGAACATGCCGAACGGGCCGACGCGGTTCGGACCGTAGCGGTCCTGCCACCAGCCCAGCAAGCGACGTTCGACGAAGCTCAGCAGTGCCCCGCAGACCACCACGGCCAGCAGGATCACGATGGCCTTGAGGACCGTCAGGATCACATCGATCACTTCAGGGGTGAACCAGCTCATTGCGCTGCCTCCTGCAGACCGTCGACGGTTTTGCCGAATATCGCCGGTGGAATGCCCGCCAGGCCGGCCGGCAGGGCCACCAGGCCGGCGCCCAGTTCTTCATTGATACGCAGCGGCAGACGCAGGGTCTGACCGGCCACGTTCAGGCTCAGCAGGGCGCCGTCATTGATGCCCAGGCGGTCGGCTTCGGACTTGGCCAGCGCCACGTAGGCGGCCGGGATGCGTTCCTGCACCGGTGCGGCCTTGGAAGAGTTCTCTTCGCTGCCGAACAGGTGATGGAACGGCACGACCTGCCAGGTGCCCGGTGCCGGGTTGAAGGCGCGTGGCACGCTGGCGAACCAGCTCAGGCCATCGCCCTGGCTTTCGATCAGGCGGGTGCCCGGGTCGCCAGCACGCAGGTGACCACCCACTTCGTCCTGGAACTTGTTCCAGGCTTGCGGCGAGTTCCAGCCCGGGGACCAGGCGAACGGCACTTGCGAGCGCGGTTCGGCGGAGCCCGAGTAACCTTCCATGGAAAACGAGAACGCGGTATCCGTGTCCTGGGAGGTGCGCGGTTCGTGGACGCTGATATTTGCGCGCATGGCGGTACGGCCACTGTAGCGCAGCGGTTCGCGCGCCAGTTTCAGGCCTTTGATGCGGAACGAAGCCGACGGGGCGGCATCGACGATGCGCGCCAGTTGCGGGTTGCTCTCGGCGCAGGCAGCGGTGGCATGGTCCAGTTGCGTCCAGTCCACCGGCTGGTTCAGCAGGGTCGAGCGCAGGGCGTGCAGCCAGCGCCAGCCTTCGTGGACCAGGATGCTGGCGTCCAGGTAAGTCGGATCGAACACTTGGAAGAAGCGCTGGGCGCGGCCTTCCTGGCTGACCAGCGTACCGTCGCCTTCGGCGAAGCTCGCCGCCGGCAGCACCAGGTGGGCGCGGTCGGTGGTGGCGGTTTTCTGGTGGTCGGCGACGATCACCACTTTCGCGGCGTTCAGGGCGGCGTCCACGCGGGCTTTGTCGGTGCGGGTGTAGAGATCGTTTTCCAGCACGACGATGGCGTCGGCACTGCCGTCGATCACCGCTTGCAGGGCCGCGTCCACCGATTCGCCACCGAGCATGGCCAGGCCGAGGCTGTTGGCTTCCGGCACGATCAGGCTGATGGAGCCGTTCTTCTCGCGCAGTTTCAAGGCCTTGGCGATGTTGGCGGCGGCTTCGATCAAGGCCTTGGAGCCCAGGGAGGTGCCGGCGATGATCAATGGGCGCTTGGCCGCCAGCAGGGCGTCGGCGATGCGTTGGGCCAGGGCGGCCGCTTCGCTGTCCAGGCCGTCGACGGCCGGGGCGCTGGCGTCCAGGGCGTGGGCCACGGCGAAACCGATGCGGGCCAGGTCGTCCGGAGCGGCGTGGACGCATTCTTCGGCGACGTCGTCGAGCTTGGTTTCAGCGAGGCTGGCGATGAACAGCGGGTTCAGCGCGTGCTGGCCGATGTTCTTCACGGCGGCGTCGAGCCATGGCTGCACGCGCATGGCGTCGGCCATGTCCTCGGCCTTGCCCTTGACCGATTGGCGCAGGGCCAGGGCCATGCGGGCGGCGGTCTGGGTCAGGTCTTCGCCAAGGACGAACACCGCGTCGTGGTCTTCGATGTCGCGCATCGTCGGCACCGGCAGCGGGCTGTCCTTGAGCACCTGCAGCACCAGGCGGATGCGTTCCAGCTCGCCGGCTTCGATGCCACTGTAGAAGTGCTCGGCGCCGACCAGTTCACGCAGGGCGTAGTTGCTTTCCAGGCTGGCCCGTGGCGAACCGATGCCGACGATGTTGCGCCCGCGCAGCAGCTCGGCGGCCTTGTCCAGCGCTTCGTCCAGGTTCAGCTTGGCGCCGCCCGCCAGCTGCGGTTGGCGTGGGCGATCCTTGCGGTTGACGTAGCCATAGCCGAAACGGCCACGGTCACACAGGAAGTACTGGTTGACCGAGCCGTTGAAACGGTTTTCGATGCGCCGCAGTTCACCGTAGCGCTCGCCCGGGGAAATGTTGCAGCCGCTGGAGCAGCCATGGCAGATGCTCGGCGAGAACTGCATGTCCCACTTGCGGTTGTAGCGCTCGGAGTGAGTCTTGTCGGTGAACACACCGGTCGGACAGACCTCGGTGAGGTTGCCGGAGAACTCGCTTTCCAGGGTGCCGTCTTCGACGCGACCGAAGTACACGTTGTCGTGGGCACCGAACACGCCCAGGTCGGTGCCGCCGGCGTAGTCCTTGTAGAAACGCACGCAACGGTAGCAGGCGATGCAGCGGTTCATCTCGTGGGAGATGAACGGGCCGAGGTCCTGGTTCTGGTGGGTGCGCTTGGTGAAGCGATAGCGACGCTCGTTGTGGCCGGTCATCACCGTCATGTCTTGCAGGTGGCAGTGGCCGCCTTCCTCACAGACCGGGCAGTCGTGAGGGTGGTTGGTCATCAGCCATTCGACGACGCTGGCGCGAAACACTTTCGCCTCTTCGTCGTCGATGGAGATCCAGCTGCCGTCGGTGGCGGGGGTCATGCAGGACATGACGATCCGACCACGCTTGTCGTTTTCGTCGGTGTACTGCTTGACCGCGCACTGGCGACAAGCGCCAACGCTGCCAAGGGCGGGGTGCCAGCAGAAATAAGGAATGTCGAGGCCCAGCGACAGACATGCCTGTAACAGGTTGTCTGCGCCATCGACTTCGAGCTCTTTGCCGTCTACGTGGATAGTGGCCATGGTTCAAAGTTCTTCGTTGGCCCGGTGTCAGCGGGCGTGGCTAATGGAATCTTGTTGTTCGTCCGAATCCAAACAGCCTGGGTAAAGGCGTCATCGGACGAAAGGCGAAGGGCACGGACCCTTCGCCTTTTAAAGCGTCGTTACGCGCCGACCATGGTCGGCGTGACCACCTGATTGAGGTCCCCGGCGCGCGTTGGCGCGATGCCGGCCTCGAATTCAGGGCGGAAGTATTTGATCGCGCTGCCCAACGGCTCCACGGCACCCGGTGCGTGAGCACAGAAGGTCTTGCCTGGGCCGAGGAAACCCACCAGACCCAGCAGGGTCTCGATGTCGCCGGCCTGGCCTTCGCCGTTTTCAATGGCCCGCAGCAGCTTGACGCTCCACGGCAGGCCGTCGCGGCAAGGGGTGCAGAAGCCGCACGACTCACGGGAAAAGAATTCTTCCATGTTGCGCAGCAGCGACACCATGTTGACGCTGTCGTCCACCGCCATGGCCAGGCCGGTCCCCATGCGGGTGCCCACCTTGGCGATGCCGCCGGCGTACATTTGTGCGTCCAGGTGTTCCGGCAACAGGAAACCGGTACCGGCGCCGCCGGGCTGCCAGCACTTGAGCGTGTAGCCGTCGCGCATGCCGCCGGCGTAGTCTTCGAACAGCTCGCGACCGGTGATGCCGAACGGCAGTTCCCACAGGCCAGGGTTCTTGACCTTGCCGGAGAAGCCCATGAGCTTGGTGCCCATGTCTTCGCTGCCGTCGCGGGCCAGGGATTTGTACCAGTCCACGCCGTCGGCAATGATCGCCGGCACGTTGCACAGGGTCTCGACGTTGTTCACGCAGGTCGGCTTGCCCCACACACCCACGGCGGCAGGGAAGGGCGGCTTGGAGCGCGGGTTGGCGCGGCGGCCTTCCAGGGAGTTGATCAGCGCGGTTTCTTCACCGCAGATGTAGCGCCCGGCGCCGGTGTGGACGAACAGCTCGAAATCGAAGCCGCTGCCCAGGATGTTCTTGCCCAGCAGGCCCGCGGCCTTGGCTTCTTCCACGGCACGGTTCAGGTGCTTGGCGGCGGTGGTGTATTCGCCACGCAGGAAGATGTAGCCTCGGTAGGTCTTCAGCGCACGGGCGCTGATCAGCATGCCCTCGATCAGCAGATGGGGCAGTTGCTCCATCAACATGCGGTCTTTCCAGGTGTTGGGTTCCATTTCATCCGCGTTGCACAGCAGGTAGCGGATGTTGATGGATTCGTCCTTGGGCATCAGGCCCCACTTCACGCCCGTGGGGAAGCCCGCGCCGCCACGGCCCTTGAGGCCGGAGTCTTTCACGGTCTGGACGATGTCGTCGCCGGCCATGTCGGCGAACGCCTTGCGCGCGGCGGCGTAGCCGTTCTTGGCCTGGTACTCGTCCAGCCACACCGCTTCGCCGTCGTCACGCAGACGCCAGGTCAGGGGATGGGTTTCGGCCGAACGCTGGATGCGGTTGGCGGGCCCGAAGGAAGTCAGGGTCATACGTAGCCCTCCAGCAGTTTGGCGACGCCGGCGGGCGTAACGTCACCGAAGGTGTCGTCATCGATCATCAGCGCCGGAGCCTTGTCGCAGTTGCCCAGGCAGCACACCGGCAGCAGGGTGAAGCGGCCGTCGGCGGTGGTCTGGCCCAGGCCGATGCCCAGCTTGCTCTGGAGCTCGCCGACCACCGATTCGTGGCCGCCGATGTAGCAGACCATGCTGTCGCAGACGCGAATGATGTGACGGCCCACTGGCTGGCGGAAAATCTGGCTATAGAAGGTGGCGACGCCTTCGACGTCGCTGGCCGGGATGCCGAGGATCTCGCCGATGGCGTAGAGCGCGCCGTCGGGCACCCAGCCACGTTCCTTCTGGACGATCTTCAGGGCTTCGATCGACGCCGCGCGCGGGTCTTCGTAGTGATGCAGCTCGTGCTCGATGGCCGAGCGCTCGGTTTCGCTCAGGGCGAAACGGTCAGTCTGGATAAGCGTGCTGTTCATGCTTAGCGGTCCACGTCGGCCATAACGAAATCGATACTACCCAGGTACGCGATCAAGTCCGCGACCATGCTGCCCTTGATCACCGAAGGGATCTGCTGCAGGTGCGGGTAGCTTGGGGTGCGAATCCGGGTGCGGTAGCTCATGGTGCCGCCATCGCTCGTCAGGTAATAACTGTTGATGCCCTTGGTCGCTTCGATCATCTGGAAGGATTCGTTGGCCGGCATGACCGGGCCCCACGAAACCTGCAGGAAGTGCGTGATCAGGGTCTCGATGTGCTGCAGCGTGCGCTCTTTGGGCGGCGGCGTGGTCAGCGGGTGATCCGCCTTGTACGGGCCTTCCGGCATGTTGCGCAGGCATTGGTCGATGATCTTGATGCTCTGGCGCATTTCCTCGACGCGCACCATGCAGCGGTCATAGGCGTCACCGTTGGCCGCCAGCGGGACTTCGAACTCGAAGTTTTCGTAGCCGGAGTAGGGGCGCGCCTTGCGCAGGTCGAAGTCGCAACCGGTGGAACGCAGGCCGGCACCGGTGACGCCCCATTCCAGGGCCTCCTTGGTGTTGTAGGCGGCGACCCCGATGGTACGACCCTTGAGGATGCTGTTCTGCAGGGCGGCCTTGGTGTATTCGTCCAGGCGCTTGGGCATCCACTCGACGAAGTCCTTGACCAGCTTTTCCCAGCCGCGCGGCAGGTCGTGGGCCACGCCACCGATGCGGTACCAGGCCGGGTGCAGGCGGAAACCGGTGATGGCTTCGATCACCGTGTAGGCCTTCTGGCGGTCGGTGAAGGTGAAGAACACCGGCGTCATCGCCCCCACGTCCTGGATATAGGTACCCAGGAACAGCAGGTGGCTGGTGATGCGGAAGAACTCGGCCATCATGATGCGGATGACGTCGACCTTCTCCGGGACCTTGATCCCGGCCAGTTTCTCCACCGACAGTACGTACGGCAGGTTGTTCATCACGCCGCCGAGGTAGTCGATACGGTCGGTGTACGGGATGAAGCTGTGCCAGGACTGGCGCTCGGCCATTTTCTCGGCGCCACGGTGGTGGTAGCCGATGTCCGGCACGCAGTCGACGATCTCTTCGCCGTCCAGTTGCAGGATGATGCGGAACGCACCGTGGGCCGAAGGGTGGTTCGGGCCCAGGTTGAGGAACATGTAGTCCTCGTTGGCGCCCGAACGCTTCATGCCCCAGTCTTCAGGCTTGAAGCGCGCGGCTTCTTCCTCGAGCTGTTGCTTGGCCAGGGACAGGCTGAACGGGTCGAACTCGGTGGCACGGGCCGGGAAGTCCTTGCGCAGCGGGTGACCTTCCCAGGTCGGTGGCATCATGATGCGCGACAGGTGCGGGTGGCCGGGGAAATCGATCCCGAACATGTCCCACACTTCACGCTCGTACCAGTTGGCGTTCGGCCAGATGCCGGTCACGGTCGGCACGCTGAGGTCGCTCTCGGACAAGGCGACCTTGATCATTACGTCACTATTACGCTCGATCGACATCAAGTGATAGAACACGGTGAAATCGACGCCGTCGGGCAGCCCTTGACGCTTGGTGCGCAGGCGCTCGTCCACGCCGTGCAGGTCATAGAGCATGACGTACGGCTTGGGCAGGTTGCGCAGGAAAGTCAGGACTTCGACGAGTTTGGCACGGGCGACCCAAAGCACCGGCATGCCGGTACGGGTCGGCTGGGCGGTGAACGCCTCGGGGCCAAAACGGTTGTTCAGTTCGACGACCACATCCTGGTCGTCTGCCTTGTAAGGCGGGATGTACAGAGCACTGCCTGTAGTCATGGTTATTTATCGCTTTCGGTCAACGTAAAGAATGAAGCCAGGTTCTCGTTTCTTGTACAGAGCAGAGCTGGATCAGACTTCGTCGGGGCTGCGCAGGTTGGTGACTGCGATACGCTGTTCGCGGCGCTGTTCCTTTTGCGACGGCATCTCGGCGCGATAGACGCCTTGATCGCCAACGACCCAGGACAGTGGGCGACGCTCCTGGCCAATCGACTCCTGCAACAGCATCAAGCCTTGCAGGAAAGCTTCAGGGCGAGGCGGGCAGCCGGGCACGTAGACGTCCACGGGCAGGAACTTGTCCACCCCTTGAACGACAGAGTAGATGTCGTACATGCCACCGGAGTTGGCGCACGAACCCATGGAGATGACCCACTTGGGCTCGAGCATTTGCTCGTAGAGACGCTGGATGATCGGCGCCATCTTGATGAAGCAGGTACCGGCGATAACCATGAAATCCGCCTGGCGTGGCGATGCCCGGATCACCTCGGCACCAAAGCGCGCGATGTCGTGGGGCGCCGTGAAGGCGGTGGTCATTTCCACGTAGCAGCACGAAAGGCCGAAGTTGTACGGCCACAGGGAGTTCTTGCGACCCCAGTTGACCGTGCTGTTCAGCACGTCTTCGAGCTTGCCCATGAAGATGTTCTTGTGGACTTGATCTTCTAACGGATCGGCGACGGTTTCCCGCTTGCCAATCGGATACTGCTCGTTAGGAGCATCGGGGTCGATCCTGGTGAGATTGTATTGCATTGCCAAAGCCTCATTGTTTCAGCTTCGCTTGCCGCTTGCGCCGAGCTTCCGGAGCCCAATCAAGTGCCCCCACCCGGTAAAGGTAGACAAGACCTGCCAACAGAATTGCTATGAAAACGAGCGCTTCGACGAATCCGGTCCAGCCGCTTTCGCGGACGGACACAGACCATGCAAAGAGAAAGAGGGCTTCGATATCGAAGATCACGAACAGCATCGCGACCAGATAGAATTTGGCTGAGAGCCGCAAGCGGGCGCCACCGGTAGGCAGCATGCCGGACTCGAACGGTTCATTTTTGCTGCGGCCCCAGGCTTTTGACCCAAGCAGGCTCGACACACCGAGCATGAAAGCACACAGGCCAACAACGCCCAGAAGGAAAATGGCAAAGCCCCAATTGTGGGCCATGAGTCCTGTCGCTTCGGACATGCTGGAAATCCTTAACAGAGAGCAAAGGTCTCTGAGCTTGAATGAAATAACGCAGTGACGATATGTCGCAGCAATCAATCGCGGTGATTTTATGGCTAAACACCGGGCAAGTAAAATTCCTATAGCGAAATTATTTATTGGAATAAGGACATAGCTTGCCTCCAGGACCCTGCGGCCCCGGCCCCGTGGGCGTTGGCCGGCTATTGATCAATAATATTTCGTGCGGAATGTAACAATGATAACGACTTCCAAATGATAATTATTATTATCTGTGCCGGCCTTTTCTACAGTGCACTTAGTGTCGTGTCTGAACGGCTGTCTTACATCGTCGCTACTGCAATTGTCAGCCTCGGACGTTTTACTCCTTTTCGGACTGCCCAATGCTGCGTTCGATCAATTTTTCTATCGGTGCGCCGAAGGGAAGGGCTCGGTGAGGGGGGGATCTGCATGGGGACTGCTCCCGTGGGAGCCAGGCTTGCTCGCGATGCCGGCAACGCGGTCCCGAGGCAGACTGCCTTATCGTGCATTGCGGCCAAGCCCGACTCCCACAGATGCAGGCTTGCTCTAATAGCGTAGGTTGCTTCAAAGAAAACGGGTGAAAAAAGCCGCGGTCGTCGGATCGATGTCGATCAGTTGAGCCAGCGCAAAACCTGTGGCCGGTGATCAGCGCGTTCAAGCGAAACCCCTTTGCCAGCAAAAAAATCGGCAAGAGGCTTGGCCTAGAGCCTTGAAGGATTGATGGCAAATAGCTATCTTTGCCGCTCGCTCATCTAATCATCTATATCAATATTGATTAGACAATCGCTCCCCTTCATAGATAGCTGCGTCAGTTCCCATCGTTCGCGGCTGATTACCAAAGGAATGTCATGAATTCTTGGTTCGCGAATATGAGCGTCATGCTCAAGTTGGCTTTGGGTTTCGCCGTTGTGCTGCTTCTGACCGCTATCCTTGCCGCCACCGGCTGGTTCAGCCTGGGAAAAATGGTCGAGCGCACTGATCGAATGACCAGCATTACCGAACTCGGCGACCGTCTTGATCACCTGCGCAGGGCTCGTTTGCAATACCAGCTGGACAAGGGCGATGAACAAAAGGGGGCATTGATCCAGGCGTCGCTGGAGCAGTTTGTCGCCAAGCAGAAAAGCCTTGCGAACGAGTTGAAAAAACCTGAAAACCTGAAAAAACTTGCGTTGATCGAGCAGGCCAGCAAGCAGTATCAAGTGGCACTGAATACGATGCGCGAGGCGTATCGCAATGACGCAGCCATGCGCAAGGAGATGGGCGTCAATGCGGTCAAGGGCGCCGCGCTGATTGCCAAGGTCATCAATGACGTAGAAGCAATGCCTGCCTCGGATGAGCGCCGTTTCGAGTTGTACAGGATCATCCTCAAGGCCAAGGAGGACTTGGCGCTGGTGCGTTATGAAGTGCGTGGCTACACCGGCAACCCCAACAGCACCACCGAACAAGCCGCCACCCGCCAGCTCGAAAATACCCTCAAGGGCATCGAAACCCTCAACAGCGCTTTCGGCCCGACCTATGCCGACACCATCAAGCAGCTGGAAACCGCACTGATTGCTTACCGTCGTTCGGTGCAGGACTTCACCGCCAGTAACCAGGCCATTGGCAAGGCCGTGCAGGACACCATCGATTTGGGTGACACCATCACCCGCCTGTCTGACGAAATGTATGCCAGCCAACTGGTCTCCCGCGACGAAGACAGCGCCCAGGCCCGCATCCTGCAACTGAGCTGTACGGCCTTGGCGATGCTGTTGGGAATTCTTGCGGCCATGATCATCACCCGCCAGATTACGCGGCCGTTGCAGGACACATTGGCGGTGGTCGATCGCATCGCAGCAGGGGACCTTACGCAAGACATGGTCGTGACCCGTGGTGATGAACTGGGTGTCCTGCAGCAAGGCATCCAGCGCATGGGCACCACGTTGCGCGACCTGATCGGTGGCATCCGCGATGGCGTCACCCAAATCGCCAGCGCCGCCGAAGAGTTATCGGCCGTCACCGAGCAGACCAGTGCCGGGGTCAACAGTCAGAAGACCGAGACCGACCAGGTGGCCACCGCCATGCACGAAATGTCGGCCACCGTGCATGAAGTCGCGCGTAATGCCGAACAGGCTTGCACTGCCGCATCGGAGGCCGATGCACAGGCCCGTATCGGCGACCAGGTGGTCGCGCAGGCCATCGTTCAGATCGAGCGTTTGGCCGGCGAAGTCGGGCGCTCCGTCGACGCCATGGATGAGTTGGAACATGAAAGCGCGCGTATCGGCAAGATCATGGACGTGATCAAGGCGGTGGCCGAGCAGACCAACTTGTTGGCCCTTAACGCCGCCATCGAGGCCGCCCGCGCGGGTGACGCCGGACGCGGTTTTGCCGTGGTCGCCGACGAAGTGCGTGGGCTGGCTCAGCGTACCCAGCATTCCACCGAAGAGATTGAAAGCCTGGTGGCGGGCCTGCAGAACGGCACGCGCCAGGTGTCGAGTATCATGCGAAACAGCCGCGAACTGACCGACAGCAGCGTGGAACTGGCCGGCAAGGCTGGCATCTCCCTGGGCAACATCACCCAGGCGGTTTCCGGCATCCAGGCCATGAATCAGCAGATTGCCGCTGCCGCGGTGCAACAAAGCTCGGTGGCCGAGGACATCAGCCGCAGTATCCTGAGCGTACGCGATGTATCCGAACAGACCGCTTCGGCCAGCGAAGAAACCGCAGCCTCCAGCATCGAGCTGGCGCGCCTGGGTAACCAGTTGCAGCAGTTGGTCAGTCACTTCAAAGTGTAAAAACCGGCAAAAAAAAGCCCCGAACCAGTCGGGGCTTCAGATCGTCGGCTTTGCGGTTAGTTTTTATCCGGTCCGCAAGGGCCGCTTACTCGAGGCAAGCGTGTGAATCAGTGGAACTGTTCTTCTTCGGTGGAGCCGGTCAGTGCGGTCACCGACGAAGTGCCGCCCTGGATCACGGTGGTCATGTCGTCGAAGTAACCGGTGCCCACTTCCTGCTGGTGAGCCACGAAGGTATAGCCCTTGGCGGCATCGGCGAACTCCTGCTCTTGCAGTTTCACGTAGGCGGTCATGTCGTTGCGGGCGTAGTCGTGCGCCAGGTTGAACATGCTGTGCCACATGTTGTGGATACCGGCCAGGGTGATGAACTGGTGCTTGTAGCCCATGGCGGACAGTTCGCGCTGGAACTTGGCGATGGTCGCGTCGTCCAGGTTTTTCTTCCAGTTGAAGGAAGGCGAGCAGTTGTACGACAGCAGTTGGTCCGGGTATTCCTTCTTGATCGCTTCGGCGAAGCGACGGGCTTCGTCCAGGTCCGGCTTGGCGGTTTCGCACCAGATCAGGTCGGCGTACGGCGCGTAGGCCAGGCCACGGGCGATGGCCTGGTCGAGACCGGCGCGCACCTTGTAGAAGCCTTCCTGGGTGCGGGTACCGGTCACGAACGGCTGGTCGTACGGGTCGCAGTCGGAGGTCAGCAGGTCAGCGGCGTTGGCGTCGGTACGGGCCAGGATGATGGTCGGTACACCGGCAACGTCGGCGGCCAGGCGAGCAGCCGTCAGCTTCTGCACGGCTTCCTGGGTTGGAACCAGAACCTTGCCGCCCATGTGGCCGCATTTCTTCACCGAGGCCAGTTGGTCTTCGAAGTGAACGCCGGCGGCGCCTGCTTCGATCATGCTCTTCATCAGCTCGTAGGCGTTCAGAACGCCGCCGAAACCAGCTTCGGCGTCAGCCACGATCGGTGCGAAGTAGTCGATGTAGCCTTCGTCGCCCGGGTTCTTGCCGGCTTTCCACTGGATCTGGTCGGCGCGACGGAACGAGTTGTTGATGCGCTTGACCACGGTTGGAACCGAATCCACCGGGTACAGCGACTGGTCGGGGTACATCGACTCGGCGGAGTTGTTGTCCGCAGCCACTTGCCAGCCCGACAGGTAGATTGCCTGGATGCCCGCCTTGACTTGCTGCACAGCCTGGCCGCCGGTCAGGGCGCCCATGCAGTTGACGAAATCTTTCTCGGGACGGAAGGCTGGCTTGGCGCCCTGGGTGACCAGGTTCCACAGCTTCTCGGCGCCCATTTTCGCAAAGGTGTGCTCAGGTTGAACCGAGCCACGCAGACGGACGACGTCAGCAGCGGAATAATTGCGCTTCACGCCTTTCCAGCGCGGGTTTTCAGCCCAGTCTTTTTCAAGGGCTGCAATTTGCTGTTCGCGTGTCAGTGCCATGGAGATAAACCTCGTCGCATAGGTCTTGGTGGAAAATTCCTGCTCCTGCCGACCGGGGGTTGGCGTACAAGTCGGTTCAGGCGAGGCGGCGACGGGATGAACGATGGGCTCGAGGGGAAAGTGAGCAGGTAGGGGCGAACTGCGGGCGCATTCGGGCGTCGTGGGCCTTCAATACGAACTCAGAGTGATGCCGGGTTACCTAGTTACGCTTCCGTCCCTCGGGACAACTTCGTTCCAGTCGCAACCTCGTCAAACACACCTTATGGGCGGTACAGACACGAATCGGCTCGCAGGGTAGTTGCAAGCGTCGACCCGAAGGCCCTTGCCAGGGCCCCTGATTAGCGGGAGCGAGGCCATCATGCCTTCGGTTTTTTGGCTCGTCAAACGTTTTGTAGTGCTTTTTTTATAGCACTACATCTTTGGTCTAATACGACTCATCAGTCAGTTTTTGGTGCTTCAGTTCAGGGTGTCGACCTTGACCCGCAAAATCATGTCGTCGCGGCCCTGGGTCGAGTAGCTGCGGGTCAGGCCCTGTTTGTCGGCCTGAGTCTGGCGATTCACGCCGGCCAGGGTGATCCATTCGCCGAGGCGTCCGCTGACAGTTGTGTCGGTACTCTGAACGTTCACTACATCGGGACGCTCCTGGCTCATGCGGTCACGGTTGGTACTGATGTTCAGGTGGACGGTGTCGCCGGTGACGCTCGCAGTCACATAGAAACCCTGGGTGACGTTGCGGTATTCGGTCTGGCTTTGCATCCGGCCATAGTTGTCGGTCTGGCTGCTGGTGAACGGCACGCTCTGGCCTACCTGGATCAGCGCCGGCTGGCCTTCACTGGCCTGCACCTGCTGTACGCCGCCGTCGCGGCTGGCGGTGCTGCGGTTGATGATGCGGGTCTGGCTGGGGGCGGCACCGTTGATCGAGTAACCCTGGTCGCCCTGGAGGTTGTTTTCGTTGGTATCGACCGTGATCAGCAGGCGCTTGGGCGCGGTGTCCAATTGGGCCAGGAATTGCCGGAGTTCTTCGATTTTGCCGGGCTCGGCGTTGACGATCAGTTGGTTGCCGTAGGCGCTGACCTGGCCGTCCTTGCCGATGAAATTCTGCGCCACCGGCAACAGGTCGGCGCTGGTGCGGTAGTTCAGCGGCACGATTTGCGTGTCGGCCATGACCGACAGGCTGCAACCGAGCAGCAGGGTGACCAGGAGGGTGCGTAGAGGCATGTCCATTTCTCCGCGAGACAAAGGCTTGATATTGCCAGTTTGTCGGCCCGGGGTGGGGCAAGTTGAATGGTAGACGGCAAAACGCCCCGGCATCGGGGGATGGCGGGGCGTTTTTTGGTAAGGCTTGAGGGCCTCATCGCGAGCAAGCTCGCTCCCACATGGGAGGCAGGCGTATATGAATCATAGGTTCACCGCCGGCCTCCTGTGGGAGCGAGCTTGCTCGCGATGGCCGCGCTGCGGTTTCAGGCCGAGCGCCGCACCATGTCCACATGGGGAATCCCGGCTTCCAGGAACTCCTCGCTGACCACTGCAAAACCCAGCCGCTCGTAGAACGGCGTGGCATGCACCTGGGCGCTGAGCATTTGTTGCTCGAGCCCGCGTTTCTCGGCTTCGGCGATCACGGCGTGCATCAACGCATCGCCCACCTTCAGGCCGCGCCAGTCCTTGAGGACCGAGACACGGCCGATGTGGCCGTCGGTCAACAGGCGCGCGGTGCCGATGGGGAAATCGCCTTCAAACGCCAGGAAATGCACCGCACCCTGGTCGTCGGCATCCCATTCCAGCTCGGGCGGGACGGATTGCTCGGCGATGAACACGGTCTCACGAATGCGCCGGATCTCGGCGTTATCCTTTTGCCAGTCTGCGACACGAACGTGAATTTTATTCATCGGCGAACCCCAGGCTGCCTTGCTTGACCAGCTCGCAGACCAGGCTGCGACCGTCTTCGTCGGCCAACCATGGGCCGAGGTTTTCGCTGTGCAGGGCGTCGGCGGCGCAGATCATCTTCAGCAGTTCACGCAGCTTGCCCGGCAGGTAACGGCTCTGGCCGCTGGCGAACAGCAACAGGTCGTCGTCGACTTCCGACCAGGCCAGGCGGGCGCTTGGGTTGCGGATGATCACTGCGCCTTGCTCCAGGCCGGCCAACAGCTCGTCATCTTCCATTTCCGGACCCACCACCAGTTCCGGGTAGCGCGGCTCGGTCATGAACTGGCCGAACCAGGTCAGCAGCAGGCGCTCGTCGCTCATGTGCTCGGCCAGCAGGCCCTTGAGGCGGTCGAGGGCGTCTTGCTGGATCTGGTGCGGGTCGGTCACCGGGCGCGCGTCGGCGTCGGTGTAGCGTTCTTCGTCCGGCAGGAACTGGCTCAGGAAGTCGGTGAAGTGGGTCAGCACTTCAGCGGCGCTTGGCGCACGGAAACCCACCGAGTAGGTCATGCAGTCGTCCACGGCCACGCCGCAGTGCGCCAGGCGCGGCGGCAGGTAGAGCATGTCGCCCGGTGCCAGGGTCCACTCGTCTGTGGCTTCGAAGTCGGCGAGGATGCGCAGGTCGGCGTGCTGCAGCAGCGGGCTTTCGGAGTCGCACATTTGGCCGATTTTCCAGTTGCGCTGGCCATGGCCTTGCAGCAGGAACACGTCATAGTTATCGAAATGCGGACCCACGCTGCCACCGGGGGCGGCGAAGCTGATCATCACATCGTCGATGCGCCAGCTCGGCAGGAAGCGGAAGTTCTCCAGCAGTTCGCTGACTTCCGGTACGAACTGATCGACCGCCTGAACCAGCAGGGTCCACTCGCGCTCCGGCAACTTGCTGAATTCGTCTTCGGCGAACGGGCCGCGACGCATTTCCCAAGGGGTCTGGCCGTGTTCGATCACCAGGCGCGATTCGACTTCTTCTTCCAGGGCCAGGCCGGCCAGTTCATCGGCGTCGATCGGGCTTTGGAAGTCAGGAATCGCCTGACGGATCAGTAGGGGTTTTTTCTGCCAGTAGTCGCGCAGGAATTCCCGTGCCGTGATGCCGCCCAGGAGTTGCAGAGGAATATCAGGATTCATGTGTAACCTATTGAAAAAATATACTTTTCAGACGCGAATAAAAACGCCCGGCGCGGCCGGGCGTCTCAAAGGTAAGGCCGTGGATCAGATGCGCTTGGCTTGCGCCGCCGCGTTGCCGATGTAGCTGGCCGGCGTGAGTTTCTTCAGCTCTGCCTTGGCCTCGGCAGGCATGTCCAGGCCATCGATGAAAGTCTGCAGCGCTTCAGGGCTGATGCCCTTGCCACGGGTCAGCTCTTTCAGCTTTTCATACGGGTTTTCGATGTTGTAGCGACGCATCACGGTCTGGATCGGCTCGGCGAGAACTTCCCAGCAAGCGTCGAGGTCGGCGGCGATCTTCTGCTCGTTCAGTTCCAGCTTGCTGATGCCCTTGAGGCTGGCTTCGTAGGCAATGACGCTATGGGCAAAGCCCACGCCCAGGTTGCGCAGCACGGTGGAGTCGGTCAGGTCGCGCTGCCAGCGGGAGATCGGCAGTTTGCTCGCCAGGTGCTGGAACAGCGCGTTGGCGATGCCCAGGTTGCCTTCGGAGTTTTCGAAATCGATCGGGTTGACCTTGTGCGGCATGGTCGAAGAACCGATTTCGCCGGCAATGGTGCGCTGCTTGAAGTAGCCCAGGGAGATGTAGCCCCAGATGTCACGGTCGAAGTCGATCAGGATAGTGTTGAAGCGCGCGATCGCATCGAACAGTTCGGCGATGTAGTCGTGCGGTTCGATCTGGGTGGTGTACGGGTTGAAGCTCAGGCCCAGTTCGTCTTCGATGAAGGCGCGGGCATTGGCTTCCCAGTCGATGTCCGGGTAGGCCGACAGGTGGGCGTTATAGTTGCCCACGGCGCCGTTGATCTTGCCCAGTAGCGGCACGGCGGCCACTTGGGCGATCTGTCGCTCCAGACGGTAGACCACGTTTGCCAGCTCCTTGCCCAGGGTGGTCGGCGAAGCCGGTTGACCGTGGGTACGCGAGAGCATCGGCACGTCGGCGAAGCGGATCGCCAGTTCGCGGATGGCTTGGGCGGTCTGGCGCATCAGGGGCAGCATCACCTCATCGCGGCCTTCGCGCAGCATCAGGGCGTGGGACAGGTTGTTGATGTCCTCGCTGGTGCAGGCAAAGTGGATGAACTCGCTGACATTGGCCAGTTCCGGCAGCTTGGCCGCCTGCTCCTTGAGCAGGTATTCGATGGCCTTGACGTCGTGGTTGGTGGTGCGCTCGATCTCTTTGACGCGCTCGGCGTGCTCCAGCACAAAGTTTTCTGCCAGCGCGTTCAACACCGCGTTGGCTTCGGCGGAAAACGCCGGCACTTCGCCGATGGCAGGGTGGGCGGCCAGGCGCTGGAGCCAGCGCACTTCAACCAGGACACGGGCACGGATCAGGCCGTACTCGCTGAAAATCGGGCGCAGGGCCTGGGTTTTGCCGGCGTAGCGGCCGTCAACAGGGGAAACCGCAGTGAGCGAAGAGAGCTGCATGGGGTGTTCTCGGACAGTCGGGCAACGAAATGGGGCGCGTATCATACATGAAAACAAGTGCCGGTCCGTCGCCAACTGACCGGCGTGCTACGCGTAACAAGCTAAAACTGTTTATTACCTGTGGCGAAGGAGCAAGCGCCTTCGCCACAAAAAAGCAGGTCGAGGCGACTTATTCGTTGCGCATCAACGGGTAAAGCTCTTTCAGCAATTTGCGGCGGCTGATCACCAGTTGCCAGCGATGGCCACCCAACTGCCGCCAAAGTCGTGCCGAGCGAATCCCGGCCAGCAGCAGGGCGCGGATCTTCGAGGCATTGCTTGGCTGTTGCAGGTTGCGCATGTCGCCATGCACCTGGATGCGCTGGCGCAAGGTGCTCAAGGTGTCCTGATACAGCGAACCGCAGGCCGCGACGACGTTTTCGTGAGCCGGGCCGAAGTGCTCGACCTGGGACTGGATCTGCGGCAAGCGTTTGCCGATGGTCTCCAGCAGGTCGTCGCGCTTGGCCAACTGGCGCTCGAGGCCTAGCATCGACAGGGCATAACGCAGCGGCTCGCGTTGCAGGGCGCTGGGATCGCGCTCCAGGGCGCCGATCAGCGCACGGTAGCCTTCGCGCAGGTTCAGGTCGTCGCCGCCATAGACTTCCAGGGTGTCCTTGGGGTCGCGAACCAGCAGGCTGCCGAGCATGCAGGCCACGCCCGCCTCGGTGGCCTGGCCGGTCTTGGCGATCCTGTCCACCAGCACGGCGGCGAGAAACACGCCACCCAATGCCGTCAGTTGTTCCTGGATCGGGTTCATGCCTGGTTGCTCCAGGGCTCTGCGACTTCGATCACGCCGCCGCCCAGGCAGATATCGCCGTCGTAGAACACCACGGATTGGCCGGGTGTGACCGCTCGCTGCGGGTCATCGAAGGTGGCGCGGTAGCCCGTGGCGGTTTTTTCCAGGGTGCAGGGTTGGTCGCTCTGGCGGTAGCGAACCTTGGCCGTCAGGCGGCGTGGTTCGCTGAGGTCGATCGGGTTGACCCAGTAGATGTCGGAGGCGAGCAGGGCGCGGGAAAACAGCCAGGGATGGTCGTTGCCCTGGCCGACGATCAACTCGTTGTGCTCCAGGTCCTTGACCAGCACGTACCACGGCTCTTCCCCGGCGTCTTTCAGCCCGCCGATGCCCAGGCCCTGGCGCTGGCCGATGGTGTGGTACATCAGGCCATGGTGGCGGCCGATGACTTCGCCTTCGGTCGTCTTGATCTCGCCCGGCTGGGCTGGCAGGTATTGCTTGAGGAAGTCGCTGAAACGGCGCTCGCCAATGAAGCAGATCCCGGTGGAGTCCTTCTTCTTGGCGGTGGCGAGCTGGTGTTTTTCAGCAATCGCGCGCACTTCGGGCTTTTCCAGTTCGCCTACCGGGAACAGGGTCTTGGCGATCTGCTCGCCACCGACGGCATGCAGGAAGTAGCTCTGGTCCTTGTTCGGGTCCAGGCCCTTGAGCAGTTCGGTGCGGCCATCGATGTCGCGGCGGCGCACGTAGTGGCCGGTTGCGATCAGGTCGGCGCCCAGCATCATGGCGTAGTCGAGGAACGCCTTGAACTTGATTTCGCGGTTGCAGAGGATGTCCGGGTTCGGCGTGCGACCGGCCTTGTATTCGGCCAGGAAGTGCTCGAACACGTTATCCCAGTACTCGGCGGCGAAGTTGGCGGTGTGCAGCTTGATGCCGATCTTGTCGCACACGGCCTGGGCGTCCGCCAGGTCATCCATGGCGGTGCAGTATTCGGTTCCGTCGTCTTCTTCCCAGTTCTTCATGAACAGGCCTTCCACCTCATAACCCTGCTCGATCAGCAGAAGGGCGGAAACGGAAGAGTCCACGCCGCCGGACATGCCGACAATGACGCGCTTCTTGGGTGTGTCAGAAGGGGCTGGATCACGCATAGGAATTCAATGAGTGTCTTGAAAAAGGACGCGATTCTATCAGGCCCGGGCGCGCAAGGCTAAAGAGAAGGACGGATCAGCGTCAGACTGTGGCAATGGCCGGCCAGATAATCGTCGATGCAACGGATGATCAGCTCGCTGCGCCAGTGCTCGCGCCGCTCGAGCAGTTCGTCGCGGGTCAGCCATTTGGCGCCGAGGATGCCGTCGTCCAATTGATACTCGGGGTGGTGTTGCAAGGCCTTGGCGGCGAAACAGACACGTTGGTAGGTCACACCGTTGCTGGGGGCGGTGTACAGGTAAATGCCGGTCACGCCGGTGGGCTCGACGTCCCAGCCGGTTTCTTCCAGGGTTTCGCGCACGGCGGCTTCGATCAGCGTTTCGTTCGGGTCCAGGTGTCCGGCGGGCTGGTTGAGCACCGCGCGTCCGCCCTTGGATTCTTCCACCATCAGGAAACGGCCGTTGTCCTCGACGATGGTGGCGACGGTGATGTGGGGTTGCCAGTCCATGGGGTTCCTTTAATTTCTCGGAGGGAATATGGGCCACCGTGGAGCGAGCTTGCTCGCGATAGCGGCGGGTCAATCGATATTAAATGAATGACCAATCGCCGTCCCGAGCAAATGCCCACGCCTATGGTTATGTTTCCCTTGTCAGCGATGCTGGCCCATGCAAGGTTTGGACGCCCTTAAAGGGCAAGGCATATCGCATTGGGAAAGTGGTGTTCGTTGTAGGTGAATGCTCGGATATCGCACAGTTTGCTTGTGAATGATTTAATTGTCATGGTGACCTGTTTGTCGAGTGTGTCGTGATCGAACTCGACGACAGCCGTCGTTTCCGAAAACCCGTCTTTTATAGTCAGGGTTGTGATTCCGGGAGGGTAGTTCTTGTCCGGTGTGAGGTAGTATCCGGTGGCCGCACTTGGATTGCCCTCGCCGTGTCGATCAATTTTTTTTATTTTCTCTGGAGACTCTTCCAGGTATACGTCGCAGCCCGAAAAATAGAGATTGACGTTGGATAAAAAAGAAAATTTATCCGTGTCTGCGAAAACGATTTGCGACACTTTTTTTTGGGGGGCGGGATGCACAGGGTCGGCTGAAGGGCATTGAATGATCTGGCCGTTGATCTGAACCTCGGACTCCCTGTCGGCCTCATCTCTCGCTTGCTCGGTGGGCTCTCCCGGCTTGCGCATTGTAAGTTCGATCATGCGGAGAAAATCATCGAAGATAAAATAGAACGCTTCGACCGAGGCGCCCGGTGAGTTGGTTGAGTAGGTGACTTGATTTCCAAACTTGGTCGCATTGAATCGGTATTCGGCGGATGCGCTTTTAAACAGTAATTCATGGGAGGCAGTGGCGTAGCTGTATCGCTGGCCATGGTCATTGGTACGAACGTCGGTAGAGTATCTTCCACCCGTAGAGCTGATCTTGCTCACTTCATAATAGGCGAAGGGCTCATTGTCATGGTCTCTTTTATAGAGGGTTGGGGAAACTGTCAGCTCCAGAAAGCTCCAGTTACCAATAGAGAAGTGCCTTTGGGCGGGGAGGGTTACTTGCGCATTGTTTTTCATGGTGTGCTTCCTCAACGGATGCGAATCAGGTAATGAGTTTTTAGCGTGTCGTTCGTTAAAAACTCAAACCAGGAAGGATTGCTATCGCTACACAGGCGATTCGAGCAACCCGGTTTCGCTCCACTTGAGGTCGATACCGCTGCAGGCAGTTCAGAATGCTGCCCGATCTGACGCTCTCTCGTTCTCTTGCCGAGACATCCCGCATCCACAAACGCTGAAAGGGTGTGCTTGGATCAAGCCGGGGCTTTCGGCGCTCATGCTTTACTTCATGCGCCTTCAGTGAAGAGGGCGTACTTAGAACGATGCTTTTAAGGCTAGGCTGTCTCGTTGTTCTGTCAAGGCGAGCCTGGGTAGCCAGCATGAGTGAGTCAAAAGAGGGTGAAGGGCGGCTGTGCCTTCTGTGGGAGTCGAGCTTGCTCGCGATAGGGTGGGGCTGCTTGCATCGATGTTGAATGTGCAGCCGTCATCGCGAGCAAGCTTGGCTCCCACAGGCAGGAAGTGCTGGGGTCGGAAACACAAACCCCGGCACAAGGCCGGGGTTCGTGGTGTTCCCTTACAACCTTACACCAGCGCAGCAATCGCCGCGTTGAAGGTGCTGCTCGGGCGCATGGCCTTGCTGGTCAGCTCGGGGTTGGCGAAGTAGTAACCGCCGATGTCCACGGGCTTGCCCTGCACGGCATTGAGTTCGGCAACGATCTTTTCTTCGTTGTCGGTCAATGTCTTGGCCAGGGAAGCGAACTGGGCCTTGAGGGCTGCGTCGTCGTCCTGGGCGGCCAGTGCCTGGGCCCAGAACAGGGTCAGGTAGAAGTGGCTGCCGCGGTTGTCGATGCCGCCGACCTTGCGCGAAGGCGACTTGTTGCGGTCCAGGAACTCACCGGTGGCCTGGTCGAGGGTCTTGGCCAGCACCAGGGCTTTCGGGTTGTTGTAGGTCACGCCCAGGTGTTCGAGGGACGCGGCCAGGGCCAGGAACTCGCCCAGGGAATCCCAGCGCAGGAAGTTCTCTTCCAGCAACTGCTGAACGTGCTTGGGCGCCGAGCCGCCAGCGCCGGTTTCGAACAGGCCACCGCCGTTCATCAGCGGCACGATCGACAGCATCTTGGCGCTGGTGCCCAGTTCCATGATCGGGAACAGGTCGGTCAGGTAGTCGCGCAGCACGTTGCCGGTCACCGAGATGGTGTCCTTGCCTTCGCGGGTGCGGCCCAGGGTGAACTTCATCGCGTCGACAGGCGACATGATGCGAATGTCCAGGCCGCTGGTGTCGTGGTCCTTCAGGTAGGTCTGGACTTTCTCGATGACGACGCCGTCGTGGGCGCGCATCGGGTCCAGCCAGAAGATCGCCGGGGTGCTGCTGGCGCGGGCACGGTTGACGGCCAGTTTGACCCAGTCCTGGATCGGCGCGTCCTTGGTCTGGCACATGCGGAAGATGTCGCCAGCCTCGACGTTCTGCTCCAGCAACGTGCGACCGGTGTTGTCCGAAACGCGGACCACGCCGTCGGCCTTGATCTGGAAGGTCTTGTCGTGGGAGCCGTATTCTTCGGCTTTCTTGGCCATCAGGCCGACGTTCGGCACGCTGCCCATGGTGGTAGGGTCGAAGGCGCCGTGTTGCTTGCAGTCTTCGATCACCGCCTGGTAGATGGTGGCGTAGCAGCGATCCGGGATCACGGCCTTGGTGTCGTGCAGTTGGCCGTCGGTGCCCCACATCTTGCCGGAGTCACGGATCATGGCCGGCATCGAGGCGTCGACGATCACGTCGCTCGGCACGTGCAGGTTGGTGATGCCTTTGTCGGAGTTGACCATCGCCAGGGAGGGGCGCGCCGCGTAGACCGCCTGGATGTCGGCTTCGATCTGCGCCTGTTGCTCGGCCGGCAGGGCCTTGATGCGGGCGTACAGGTCGCCGATGCCGTTGTTCAGGTTGAAGCCGATCTGCTCCAGCACTTGTGCGTGCTTGGCCAGGGCGTCTTTATAGAACTCGGCAACGATCTGGCCGAACATGATCGGGTCGGAGACCTTCATCATGGTGGCCTTGAGGTGAACCGACAGCAGCACGCCTTTTTGCTTGGCGTCTTCGATTTCAGCGGCGATGAAGTCGCGCAGGGCGTTCTTGCTCATCACGGCGCAGTCGAGGATCTCACCGGCTTGTACGGTGGTTTTTTCCTTCAGGACAGTGGCAGTGCCGTCCTGGGCGATCAGCTCGATTTTCACACTGCCGGCGGCGTCGATCAGGGCGGCTTTTTCGCTGCCGTAGAAATCGCCGGTGCTCATGTGGGCTACGTGGGACTTGGAGTCCGCGGCCCAGGCGCCCATCTTGTGTGGGTGCTTGCGTGCGTAGTTCTTGACCGACAGCGGTGCGCGGCGGTCGGAGTTGCCTTCGCGCAGGACCGGGTTCACGGCGCTGCCCTTGACCTTGTCGTAACGGGCACGAGCGTCTTTCTCGGCGTCGGTGGTCACGGTTTCCGGGTAGTCCGGCAGCGCGTAGCCCTGGGCCTGCAATTCCTTGATCGCGGCCTGCAGTTGCGGCACCGAGGCGCTGATGTTCGGCAGCTTGATGATGTTGGCTTCAGGCGTAACGGCCAGGTCGCCCAGTTCGGCGAGGTGGTCGGCTACGGCTTTGTCACCCAGTTGCTCGGGGAAGCTGGCCAGGATGCGCCCTGCGAGGGAGATATCGCGGGTTTCCACGGCGATATCGGCCGAAGCGGTAAAGGCTTCGACGATCGGCAGCAGCGAATAGGTGGCGAGGGCAGGCGCTTCGTCGGTGAAGGTATAGATGATCTTCGAGCGGGTGGGCATATTCGGATTAACTCTCTTCTTTGCTAAAGCATGCGCAGAAACTCGAGGGGCGCCGGGTAAGCGCGTTCGTTCAAAGTCATCCGTGAACCGAATGTCGAGGTTTCTTCGCGGTGATGTTGGGTGCATCAGTCGAGCGTCAAGCGGTTGGGCCGCGGTAACGGTCCGGCTTTTAAGTTGGCGGAAAGTCCTGTGATAGAGCCGTCAGCCGTCGTGACCCTGTGGTCAGCGGCGGCATTATACATAGGTAGCTGGCGATCTGCCGATGGTTCATAGACTTCCGTACACGTCCATTGGTCTAAACGTCGCAGTACCCCTGGGGCGGACTATGCTCATGTTTGGCGCTTTTCCCTTGGTTTTCAGGGTTGTACGCGGCGAAGTGCAACGCTTTGCCGCCGATGGGCCTAACGTAGGGTTTGCGTGCCGATTCAACTGGGGTACGCTCGAACGCAGCCAGATGTTCAATCCAAGCAATGGAGTTCAGCATGGGGTATCAAAAGATTCAGGTTCCAGCCGTCGGTGACAAAATCACCGTCAATGCAGACCATTCTCTTAATGTTCCCGACAACCCGATCATCCCCTTCATCGAAGGCGACGGCATTGGCGTCGATATCAGCCCGGTCATGATCAAGGTTGTGGACGCTGCGGTTCAGAAGGCCTATGGCGGCAAGCGCAAGATTTCCTGGATGGAAGTCTATGCCGGTGAGAAAGCGACCCAGGTCTACGACCAGGACACCTGGTTGCCCCAGGAAACCCTGGATGCGGTCAAGGACTACGTGGTTTCCATCAAGGGCCCGCTGACCACGCCGGTCGGTGGCGGTATCCGTTCGTTGAACGTAGCGCTGCGCCAGCAGCTCGACCTGTATGTCTGCCTGCGGCCGGTGCGCTGGTTCGAAGGTGTGCCAAGCCCGGTCAAGAAGCCTGGCGACGTGGACATGACGATCTTCCGCGAGAACTCCGAGGACATCTACGCGGGCATCGAGTGGAAAGCCGGCTCGCCCGAAGCCACCAAGGTCATCAAGTTCCTGAAAGAAGAAATGGGCGTGACCAAGATCCGTTTCGACGAGGATTGCGGCATCGGCGTCAAGCCGGTTTCCAAACAGGGCACCAAGCGCCTGGCTCGCAAGGCCCTGCAATATGTGGTCGACAACGACCGCGATTCGCTGACCATCGTGCATAAAGGCAACATCATGAAGTTCACCGAAGGTGCCTTCAAGGAATGGGCCTACGAAGTGGCGGCCGAAGAGTTCGGCGCGACCCTGCTCGACGGCGGGCCGTGGATGCAGTTCAAGAACCCGCGGACCGGCAAGAACGTCATCGTCAAGGACGCCATCGCCGATGCGATGTTGCAGCAGATCCTGTTGCGTCCGGCCGAGTATGACGTGATCGCCACCCTGAACCTGAACGGTGACTACCTGTCCGACGCCCTGGCGGCGGAAGTGGGCGGTATCGGTATCGCGCCGGGTGCCAACCTGTCCGACACCGTGGCGATGTTCGAAGCCACCCACGGTACCGCGCCCAAGTATGCCGGCAAGGACCAGGTCAACCCGGGCTCGCTGATCCTGTCGGCGGAAATGATGCTGCGCCACATGGGTTGGACCGAAGCGGCCGACCTGATCATCAAGGGCACCAACGGCGCGATTTCGGCCAAGACCGTGACCTATGACTTCGAACGCCTGATGGAGGGCGCCAAGCTGGTATCGTCCTCGGGCTTCGGTGATGCCCTGATCTCGCACATGTAAGCGAATCGGCGCATAGCGCGAATGCCCGGCTCGAGTGATCGAGCCGGGCATTTTCATTCAGGCGGGGTGGCGACTGCCGGTCAATGGGGCTCGGTGACCCTGGCAATGGCATTGACAGGGGCGGGCGAGTCTTCGGCGAGGACAACCTTGATGTTGACCGCGTGCAGGCCCTTGGGCCCCTGGATGACGTTGAATGTCACAGGCTGCCCAGCCTTCAGGGTCTTGTAGCCGTCCATCTCGATCGCCGAAAAATGGGCGAACAGGTCTCCAATATCCTTGCCGTCCGCAAGAATGAAACCGTAACCCTTGGCATTATTGAACCATTTCACCTTACCCTTCATCTTGACGACCGACATAACCCATTTCCCTCTGCAACGCACTCCATCACTGGAGTATCATCCAGTCCATCCGCAGGCTAATCTTGTTAACAGGATAGATTCCACGGACCTTTTTAACCCACGATGGGCTCTATTGGTTGTAACACCGTTTTCCCGATAGTCAAGGTGGCTCCGGTGGTCGTGGTTGAAATCGCCCACAAGCGCCCCCATCACTGTATTCGCCAACTAAACGAACCTTTCTTTCCATGCATGCAGTCAGCCAGATTCGACTAACATTCAATCAGGATCGCCCGGATCTACACGACGACGATTCCGCAGGCATTGCTGTTCAGGAAGCAAAGCCCGCATTACAGGCGCCACCGATGTACAAGGTGGTTTTGTTCAACGATGACTACACACCGATGGATTTCGTCGTCGAAGTGCTCGAGGTGTTTTTTAACCTGAATCGGGAGCTGGCGACCAAGGTCATGCTGGCCGTCCATACAGAGGGACGGGCAGTATGTGGAGTGTTTACCCGCGACATCGCCGAGACGAAGGCCATGCAGGTCAACCAGTACGCCCGGGAAAGCCAGCATCCGCTACTCTGTGAAATCGAGAAGGACGGTTAACGCCGACCACTTGGGTATGAGGTGAAGCTATGTTAAACCGCGAGCTCGAAGTCACCCTCAATCTTGCCTTCAAGGAGGCTCGTTCGAAGCGTCATGAGTTCATGACCGTCGAGCACCTGCTGCTGGCCCTATTGGATAACGAGGCTGCCGCCACCGTTTTGCGTGCCTGCGGCGCGAACCTCGATAAACTCAAGCATGATCTGCAGGAGTTCATCGACTCCACCACGCCATTGATCCCCGTGCATGACGAGGATCGTGAAACCCAGCCAACCCTGGGCTTCCAGCGTGTCCTGCAGCGTGCTGTCTTCCACGTACAGAGCTCGGGCAAGCGTGAAGTCACCGGCGCCAACGTGCTGGTTGCCATCTTCAGCGAGCAGGAAAGCCAGGCGGTGTTCCTGCTCAAGCAGCAGAGCGTTGCGCGTATCGATGTCGTCAACTACATCGCCCATGGCATCTCCAAGGTGCCGGGGCATGGCGATCATTCCGAAGGTGAGCAGGATATGCAGGACGACGAGGGCGGTGAGTCTTCTTCTTCAGGCAACCCATTGGATGCCTATGCCAGCAACCTGAACGAACTGGCGCGCCAGGGCCGGATCGATCCGTTGGTCGGGCGCGAGGCGGAAGTCGAGCGCGTGGCCCAGATCCTGGCCCGGCGTCGCAAGAACAATCCATTGCTGGTGGGCGAGGCAGGCGTGGGCAAGACCGCGATTGCCGAAGGCCTGGCCAAGCGCATCGTCGATAACCAGGTGCCGGACCTGCTGGCCAACAGCGTGGTGTACTCCCTCGACCTGGGCGCCTTGCTGGCCGGTACCAAATACCGCGGCGATTTCGAGAAGCGCTTCAAGGCGTTGCTCGGTGAACTGAAAAAACGTCCGCAGGCGATCCTGTTCATCGACGAAATCCATACCATTATCGGTGCCGGGGCGGCGTCGGGCGGGGTCATGGATGCGTCGAACCTGCTCAAGCCGCTGCTGTCGTCGGGTGATATCCGTTGCATCGGCTCGACCACGTTCCAGGAATTTCGCGGGATCTTCGAGAAAGACCGCGCCCTGGCCCGGCGTTTCCAGAAGGTCGATGTGTCGGAACCGTCGGTGGAGGACACCATTGGCATCCTGCGCGGCCTGAAAGGGCGTTTCGAGCTGCACCACAACATCGAATACAGCGATGAAGCCTTGCGTGCGGCGGCTGAACTGGCCTCGCGCTACATCAACGACCGGCACATGCCGGACAAGGCCATCGACGTCATCGACGAAGCGGGTGCCTACCAGCGCCTGCAGCCCGTGGAGAAACGCGTCAAGCGCATCGAAGTGCCTCAGGTCGAGGATATCGTGGCGAAAATCGCGCGTATTCCGCCCAAGCACGTCACCAGTTCCGACAAGGAACTGCTGCGTAACCTGGAGCGTGACCTGAAGCTGACGGTGTTCGGCCAGGATGCGGCCATCGACTCGCTGTCGACCGCCATCAAGCTGTCCCGCGCCGGTCTCAAGTCGCCGGACAAACCGGTGGGCTCGTTCCTGTTCGCCGGTCCTACCGGGGTCGGCAAGACCGAGGCGGCGCGACAGTTGGCCAAGGCGATGGGCATCGAGCTGGTGCGCTTCGACATGTCCGAGTACATGGAGCGCCATACCGTATCGCGTCTGATCGGTGCGCCTCCGGGTTATGTCGGTTTCGACCAGGGCGGCCTGTTGACCGAAGCCATCACCAAGCAACCGCACTGCGTATTGCTGCTCGACGAAATCGAGAAGGCGCATCCGGAAGTCTTCAATCTGCTCCTGCAGGTAATGGACCACGGTACGCTGACCGATAACAACGGGCGCAAGGCGGACTTCCGCAACGTGATCCTCATCATGACCACGAACGCCGGTGCTGAAACCGCAGCTCGCGCTTCGATCGGTTTCACTCATCAGGACCACTCGTCCGATGCGATGGAAGTGATCAAGAAGAGCTTCACGCCTGAGTTCCGCAATCGCCTGGACACCATTATCCAGTTCGGTCGCCTCAGTCATGAAGTCATCAAGAGCGTGGTGGACAAGTTCCTTACCGAACTTCAGGCGCAGCTCGAAGACAAGCGTGTGTTGCTGGAGGTTACCGATGCGGCTCGCAGTTGGCTGGCCGAAGGTGGTTACGATGTGACGATGGGTGCGCGGCCGATGGCTCGCTTGATCCAGGACAAGATCAAGCGTCCGCTGGCGGAGGAGATCCTCTTTGGCGAGCTGGCCGAGCATGGCGGTGTGGTTCACATCGACATCAAGGACGGCGAACTGACCTTCGACTTCGAAACCACGGCCGAAATGGCCTGATCGTTGACTGCAACAAAGCAAAAGGCGCCGAAAGGCGCCTTTTTGCTGTTGCTGGCTGTTGTGGGCATGGCACAAGATTGTGTTTCACCGCTAATCCCTTGTGGGAGGAGCGAGCTTGCTCGCGATAGCGGCGGATCAGCTTGCATCAATGCCGAATGTACCGCCACCATCGCGAGCAAGCTCGCTCCCACAGGGGAGGCTGTATGTTTCTGAAGATTGGGCAAATCGCAGGCAAACAAAAACGCCCGGCATCTAGCCGGGCGTCTTGCATTGACTTGTTAGCGAGCGCGGTAAGTGATGCGCCCTTTGCTCAAGTCATAGGGCGTCAGCTCGACGCGCACTTTGTCACCGGTAAGAATACGAATGTAGTTCTTGCGCATCTTGCCGGAGATATGCGCGGTTACGACGTGCCCATTTTCCAACTCCACACGAAACATGGTGTTGGGCAGGGTGTCGACGACAGTGCCTTCCATTTCGAAGCTGTCTTCTTTCGACATGCAGTAAAGCCCTCGGTGTCCAGTGAATGGCCCGGTGCAACTGCGCCAGGCAAAAGCGGCGTGCATTGTGCCCGAAAAAGGGGGGTCAAGCCAAGGGGTTCTAGCTTTTAAGCCAAAGGGTTCTAACTCAGGACGACCCATCGCTGGTTAATCAGCAATTCGATAGGCCGATATTGGGTCTTGTAGTTCATTTTCTTGCAGTTCTTGATCCAGTAGCCCAAGTACACCGCTTCCAGCCCCAGGCGCCGGGCTTCGTTGATTTGCCAGAGAATGGCGAAGCGCCCCAGGCTGCGCCGTTCTTCTTGCGGCTCATAGAAGGTGTAGACCGCTGAAAGGCCGTTGGGCAGCAGGTCTGTGACAGCGATGGCGACCAGTCGCCCCTCCAGCCGGAACTCATAGAAGCGGGAAAACGGCAGGTCGCGCACCAGGAAGGTCGAGAACTGATCCCGGCTGGGCGGGTACATGTCGCCATCGGCATGGCGTTGTTCGATGTAGCGTTGGTACAGGTCGAAGTATTCCTCGGTGAACTGCGGCTTGACCGGGCGGACCTGAAGGTCGGCGTTGCGCTTGAAAATGCGTTTCTGCTGGCGATTGGGTAAAAATTGCGCCACGGGAATGCGCGCCGGGACGCAGGCGTTGCAATGCTGGCAATGGGGCCGGTAGAGATGATCGCCACTGCGACGAAAGCCCATTTCCGACAGGTCTGCGTAGACATGCACATCCATGGGCTGGCTAGGGTCGAGGAACAGCGTCGTGGCCTGCTCCTCCGGCAGGTAACTGCAAGAGTGGGGCTGAGTGGCATAGAACTTCAAACGCGCCAACTCGGTCATGATCGGCCCTCGGAATAAGCTTTGGATTTAATTGTAAGCCAGGAGCGCGAATGTCGCTCAGCAAACCCATGTTGCCTGGTTGGGCAGGTCCAGATGCGCCTTTAGATAGCCCGCAAATTCGGTGCGTGGAATTGACCGAGCGCCCAGGCTGTGCAGGTGCTCGGTGGGCATCTGACAGTCGATCAGCACGAACCCGGCGGCCTTGAGGTGTTGGACCAGGGTGGCGAAGCCGAATTTCGACGCATTGTCGGCCCGGCTGAACATGGATTCGCCAAAAAACAACTGGCCCATGGCCAAGCCATACAGGCCGCCCACCAGCAGACCTTGGTCCCAGACTTCCACCGAATGAGCGAAGCCGCGTCGGTGCAGTTCCAGATAAGCGGTTTGCATGGCGTCGGTGATCCAGGTGCCTTCGGCATAGTCTCGCGGCGCCGCGCAGGCCTGGATGACCGCGGCAAAATCCCGATCGAACGTCACTTCATAACGCTGCTTGCGCAACAGTTTGCCCAGGCTGCGGGATATGTGCAGTTCGTCGGGAAACAACACCGTGCGTGGATCCGGCGACCACCACAGGATTGGTTGCCCCTCGGAAAACCATGGGAAGCAGCCGTGGCGGTAGGCCTGGATCAGCCGGTCGGCGGATAGATCGCCACCGGCGGCCAATAATCCGTTGGGATCGCGCATGGCTTTTGCCAGTGGCGGAAATTCGAGGCTGTTGCGTTGTAACCAGGTCAGCATGGGTGTCCGGCTTTGTAGAAGGGGAGGGCGGCAGATGCGGGGCTCGCCCGTCAGCGAGCACCCGCCTGGAAGGTTAACCGTCAAACGGCAGGGATGTCATCGAGATACTTCTCCGCGTCGAGTGCGGCCATGCAGCCGGCGCCAGCGGAGGTAATCGCCTGGCGATAGACATGGTCGGCCACGTCGCCTGCGGCGAATACACCTTCGATATCGGTCGCGGTGGCGTTGCCTTCGCTGCCGCCGTGCACGAGCAGGTAGCCGTCGCGCATCGTCAACTGGCCCTGGAACAGATCGGTATTGGGTTTATGGCCGATGGCGATGAACACCCCGGCGAGGGACAAGGTGCTGGTTTCGCCGGTCTCGCTGTGCCGCAGGCGCGCGCCGGTCACGCCGCTGGCGTCGCCCAGGACTTCATCCAGGTTCTGGTTCCAGTGCAGCTTGATGTTGCCGCTGGTGGCCTTTTCGAAGAGTTTGTCCTGGAGGATTTTCTCGGCGCGCAGCTTGTCGCGGCGGTGGATCAGGTGCACTTCCCTGGCGATGTTCGACAGGTACAGGGCTTCCTCGACCGCGGTATTGCCGCCGCCGACGACCGCTACCACCTGGTTGCGATAGAAAAAGCCGTCGCACGTCGCGCACGCCGAAACCCCTTTGCCGGCGAAGCTTTCTTCCGAGGGCAGCCCCAGGTACTGGGCCGAGGCGCCGGTGGCAATGATCAGCGCATCACAGGTGTAGATGCCGCTGTCGCCGATCAATTCGAAGGGGCGCTGCTGCAACTTGGCGGTGTGGATATGGTCGTAGACGATCTGCGTGTCGAAACGCTCGGCGTGCCGTTGCATGCGCTCCATCAGGACCGGGCCGGTCAGGCCTTCGACATCGCCGGGCCAGTTATCGACTTCCACGGTGGTGGTGAGCTGGCCACCGGCCTGCAGGCCAGTAATGACAACGGGTTTGAGGTTGGCGCGGGCGGCATAGACAGCCGCGCTGTACCCCGCAGGGCCGGAACCCAGAATGATCAGGCGTGAATGCTTCACTTCGCTCATAAAAACACCTCATAAGCCTTTGTCACAAAAGAGAATGCATGGTCCAATTGGTGCAGACAAACCCGTACAATGCCGGGGTTTTGAACGCGGGATGGGCTAAAGATCAACATTTTCGGCCACGCCTGCAGTTTTCTGGATGCACCTCACAGTGGTAAAAGTAGTACCGGTTGTGCACATTCACTTTTTTACCTGCTCGTCATGGGCAGTTTTTTATAGTCATTCAACAGATGGACGCGCCGTTGGCGCAGGAAAAGAAGCGTTTTGAAGAAATCCACCGCAGCACCCAAACCAGTCGTTCCGCTCTGGCGCCAGCAATTGCACTACCGGCTCAAGGAAGGTGCATTGATCGCCATCGGTGCCCTGTGCCTGTTCCTGATGATGGCCTTGCTGACCTACGGCAAGGACGACCCGGGCTGGAGCCATAACAGCAAGATCGACGACGTGCAGAATTTCGGCGGTCCGGCCGGTTCCTACAGCGCCGACATCCTGTTCATGGTGCTGGGCTATTTCGCCTACATTTTCCCGTTGCTGCTGGCGATCAAGGCCTACCAGATCTTCCGCCAGCGCCACGAGCCGTGGCAGTGGAGCGGCTGGCTGTTCTCCTGGCGCCTGATCGGCCTGGTGTTCCTGGTGTTGTCGGGGGCCGCGCTGGCCCATATCCATTTCCATACGCCCACCGGCTTGCCGGCCGGGGCGGGTGGCGCGCTGGGGGAAAGCCTCGGCGACCTGGCCAGGAACGCCCTGAACATCCAGGGCAGCACGTTGTTGTTCATCGCCCTGTTCCTGTTTGGCCTGACGGTATTCACCGACCTGTCCTGGTTCAAGGTCATGGACGTCACCGGCAAGATCACCCTCGACCTGATCGAACTGATCCATGGCGCCGTCAACCGCTGGTGGGCGGCGCGCACCGAGCGCAAGCAACTGGTGGCGCAACTGCGTGAAGTCGACGACCGCGTCCACGACGTGGTGGCCCCGACGACGCCGGACAAGCGTGAGCAGGCCAAGGTCAAGGAACGCCTGATCGAGCGTGAGCAGGCCTTGAGCAAGCACATGTCCGAGCGCGAAAAACAGGTGCCGCCGGTCATCACCATGGCCCCGGCCAAGCCGCCGGAGCAGAGCAAGCGGGTGCAGAAAGAGAAACAGGCGCCGCTGTTCGTCGACAGTGCGGTGGAAGGCACCTTGCCGCCGATCTCGATCCTGGACCCGGCCGAGAAGAAGCAGCTCAATTATTCCCCCGAATCCCTGGCGGCCGTCGGCCACCTGCTGGAGATCAAGCTCAAGGAGTTCGGGGTCGAGGTGTCGGTGGATTCGATCCACCCGGGCCCGGTGATCACCCGCTACGAAATCCAGCCCGCCGCCGGCGTGAAGGTCAGCCGCATCGCCAACCTGGCGAAGGACCTGGCGCGTTCCCTGGCCGTGACCAGCGTGCGAGTGGTGGAGGTGATTCCCGGCAAGACCACCGTGGGTATCGAGATTCCCAACGAAGACCGCCAGATCGTGCGTTTCTCCGAGGTGCTGTCGACGCCTGAGTATGACAACCACAAGTCGCCGGTCACCCTGGCCCTGGGCCACGACATCGGCGGCAAGCCGGTCATCACCGATCTGGCGAAGATGCCCCACCTGCTGGTGGCCGGTACCACCGGTTCCGGTAAGTCGGTGGGCGTGAACGCGATGATCCTGTCGATCCTGTTCAAGTCCGGTCCGGAAGACGCCAAGCTGATCATGATCGACCCGAAAATGCTCGAACTGTCGATCTACGAGGGCATCCCGCACTTGCTGTGCCCGGTGGTCACCGACATGAAGGACGCCGCCAACGCCCTGCGCTGGAGCGTCGCCGAGATGGAGCGCCGCTACAAGCTGATGGCGAAGATGGGCGTGCGCAACCTGTCGGGCTTCAACGCCAAGGTCAAGGAGGCCGAAGAGGCCGGTACGCCATTGAGCGACCCGTTGTATCACCGCGAGAGCATCCACGACGAGGCGCCGCTGCTGCACAAGCTGCCGACCATCGTGGTGGTGGTGGACGAATTCGCCGACATGATGATGATCGTCGGCAAGAAGGTCGAAGAACTGATCGCC
Organism: Pseudomonas sp. NFACC13-1; assembly: GCF_900104425.1. Lineage (NCBI taxonomy): Bacteria > Pseudomonadati > Pseudomonadota > Gammaproteobacteria > Pseudomonadales > Pseudomonadaceae > Pseudomonas > Pseudomonas sp. NFACC13-1. The sequence continues at coordinate 78,144 of NZ_FMXV01000007.1, forward strand.
CGTATCGCCCAGAAGGCCCGTGCGGCCGGTATCCACCTGATCCTCGCCACGCAGCGGCCGTCGGTGGACGTGATCACCGGCCTGATCAAGGCCAACATCCCGACCCGCATGGCGTTCCAGGTATCGAGCAAGATCGACTCGCGGACCATCATCGACCAGGGTGGCGCCGAGCAGTTGCTGGGGCATGGTGACATGCTCTACATGCCGCCGGGCACCAGCCTGCCGATTCGTGTGCACGGTGCGTTCGTTTCCGATGACGAAGTGCACCGCGTGGTGGAAGCCTGGAAGTTGCGTGGCGCCCCAGAATACAACGACGACATCCTCAACGGTGTCGAAGAAGCCGGTAGCGGTTTCGAGGGCAGCAGTGGCGGCGGTGACGACGACGCTGAAACCGATGCGCTCTATGACGAAGCGGTGCAGTTCGTCCTGGAAAGCCGCCGGGCCTCCATTTCCGCCGTCCAGCGCAAGCTGAAGATTGGCTACAACCGCGCCGCCCGCATGATCGAAGCCATGGAAATGGCCGGGGTGGTGACGGCCATGAACACCAACGGCTCGCGCGAAGTACTGGCGCCGGGCCCGATGCGCGACTAATGACCCGGGCGGCCTGCCGAAGCGCCGCTCGAACCCCCACGACTTCATGAGGACTCCCATGCGCCTGATTCGCATGTTGCTGTTGCCCGTACTGGCCTTGTCTACCTTGTCGGCCCACGCCGGCGAAAAGGACGTGGCTCGCCTGACCCAATTGCTGGGCGGCTCCCAGACCCTGACTGCACGTTTCTCCCAGTTGACCCTCGATGGCAGTGGCACCCAATTGCAGGAAACCGCCGGCGACATGGCGCTGCAGCGCCCGGGCCTGTTCTACTGGCACACGGATGCGCCAGCCGAACAACTGATGGTGTCCGACGGCAAGAAAGTCTCCCTGTGGGACCCGGACCTGGAACAGGTGACCATCAAGACCCTCGACCAGCGCCTGACCCAGACACCGGCGTTGCTGCTCTCCGGCGACATCTCCGAGATCAGCCAGAGCTTCGACATCAGCGCCAAGGAAGCGGGCGGCGTGATTGACTTCACCCTCAAGCCCAAGACCAAGGACAGCCTGTTCGACAGCCTGCGCCTGTCGTTCCGCAATGGCCTGGTCAACGACATGCAATTGATCGACAGTGTCGGCCAGCGCACCAATATCCTGTTCACCGGGGTCAAGGCCAACGAGCCGATCGCCGCGTCCAAGTTCAAGTTCGACATCCCCAAGGGTGCCGATGTGATCCAGGAATAAACACTGGCCCCCTGTTGGAAATGGCCTATGGGAAAAGGTCTGTGGGAGCAAGGCTTGCCCGCGATACAAACATCTCGGTGCATCTGGTGGACCGAGACGATGCAATCGCGGGCAAGCCTTGCTCCCACAGATTGGCTCCCATGGATCTGCTCTGGCAGAGAGGAATGGCAACAGGACCCAGCGGAGGTTTTGTAGTAATCATGGACCTGTTTCGAAGCGCCCCGATTGCCCAGCCACTGGCGGCCCGCCTGCGCGCGACCAACCTGGACGAGTACGTCGGCCAGGAACATGTGCTCGCTCGCGGCAAGCCTCTGCGCGAGGCCCTGGAGCAGGGCGCCCTGCACTCGATGATCTTCTGGGGCCCGCCGGGCGTGGGCAAGACCACCCTGGCGCGGCTGCTGGCGGAAGTCTCGGACGCTCACTTCGAAACGGTGTCGGCGGTGCTGGCCGGGGTCAAGGAGATCCGCCAGGCGGTGGAAGTGGCCAAGCAGCAGGCTGGGCAGTACGGCAAGCGCACGATCCTGTTCGTCGACGAAGTGCACCGGTTCAACAAGTCCCAGCAGGACGCATTCCTGCCCTACGTCGAAGACGGCACGCTGATCTTCATCGGTGCCACCACCGAAAACCCTTCGTTCGAACTCAACAACGCCTTGCTCTCGCGGGCACGGGTCTATGTACTCAAGAGCCTCGACGAGACGGCGATGCGCAAGCTGGTGCATCGGGCGCTGACCGAGGAGCGCGGCTTGGGCAGGCGGCATTTGAGCCTCAGCGATGAAGGCTTCCAGATCCTGTTTTCAGCCGCCGATGGCGACGGCCGGCGCTTGCTCAACCTGCTGGAAAACGCCTCGGACCTGGCCGAAGACGACAGCGAGATTGGCGTCGAGCTGCTGCAAAGCCTGCTGGGCGATACCCGGCGCCGCTTCGACAAGGGCGGCGAGGCGTTCTACGACCAGATTTCGGCGCTGCACAAATCCATTCGCGGTTCCAACCCCGACGCGGCCCTGTACTGGTTTGCGCGCATGATCGACGGCGGTTGCGATCCGCTGTACCTGGCGCGGCGCGTCGTGCGCATGGCCAGCGAAGACATCGGCAATGCCGATCCCCGGGCCCTGAGCCTGTGCCTGGCGGCATGGGACGTGCAGGAGCGCCTCGGCAGCCCGGAAGGTGAACTCGCCGTGGCCCAGGCCATCACGTACCTGGCCTGTGCGCCGAAGAGCAACGCCGTGTACATGGGCTTCAAGGCGGCGATGCGCAGCGCTACCGAGCACGGCTCCCTCGAAGTGCCGCTGCACCTGCGCAACGCGCCGACCAAGCTCATGAAGCAGCTGGGCTATGGCGAAGAATACCGTTATGCCCATGACGAGCCGGACGCCTATGCCGCTGGCGAAGATTATTTCCCCGATGAACTCGAACCCCAGCGCTTCTACCAGCCGGTGCCCCGGGGCCTTGAACTGAAGATCGGCGAGAAGCTCAACCACCTGGCACAACTGGACCGCCTGAGTCCACGACAGCGGAGAAAACCTTGATCCCCCTGATACTCGCCGTTTCCGCTGGCGGTGTCGCTGGCACGTTGTTGCGTTTCGCCACGGGCAACTGGATCAACGCAAATTGGCCCCGGCACTTCTATACCGCGACGCTGGCCGTTAATATCGTGGGCTGTCTGCTGATCGGCGTTCTATACGGTCTGTTTTTGATTCGCCCGGAAGTGCCCATCGAGGTGCGGGCCGGGCTGATGGTTGGCTTTCTCGGCGGCCTGACGACTTTTTCATCCTTTTCACTGGATACGGTGCGCCTGCTGGAAAGCGGGCAGGTGCCGCTGGCCCTGGGCTATGCGGCCATCAGCGTATTCGGCGGGCTGCTCGCCACCTGGGCTGGCCTGTCCTTGACCAAACTTTGATAACGAGAGACCGACATGCTCGATTCCAAACTGTTACGTAGCAACCTCCAGGACGTAGCGGACCGCCTGGCTTCCCGTGGCTTTGCCCTGGACGTCGCGCGCATCGAAGCGCTGGAAGAACAGCGCAAGACCGTCCAGACCCGCACCGAAGCCCTGCAGGCTGAACGTAACGCGCGCTCCAAGTCCATCGGCCAGGCCAAACAGCGTGGCGAAGACATCGCACCGCTGATGGCCGATGTCGAGCGCATGGCGGGCGAATTGAGCGCGGGCAAGGTCGAGCTGGACGCGATCCAGACCGAGTTGGATTCGATCCTGCTGGGCATCCCGAACCTGCCTCACGAATCGGTACCGGTGGGTGAAGACGAAGACGGCAACGTCGAAGTGCGCCGCTGGGGCACGCCGACAACCTTCGATTTCCCGGTGCAGGACCACGTGGCCCTGGGCGAGAAGTTCGGCTGGCTCGACTTCGAAACCGCCGCCAAGCTGTCGGGCGCCCGTTTTGCCCTGTTGCGCGGGCCGATCGCGCGCCTGCATCGGGCCCTGGCGCAGTTCATGATCAACCTGCATGTCACCGAACACGGCTACGAAGAAGCCTACACCCCGTACCTGGTCCAGGCCCCGGCCTTGCAAGGCACCGGTCAGTTGCCGAAGTTCGAGGAGGACCTGTTCAAGATCAGCCGCGATGGCGAGGCCGACCTGTACCTGATCCCGACCGCCGAAGTGTCGCTGACCAACATCGTGGCCGGCGAGATCGTCGACGCCAAGCAACTGCCGATCAAATTCGTCGCCCACACGCCGTGCTTCCGCAGTGAAGCCGGGGCGTCGGGCCGTGATACCCGCGGCATGATCCGCCAGCACCAGTTCGACAAGGTCGAGATGGTCCAGATTGTCGAACCGTCGAAATCCATGGAAGCGCTGGAAAGCCTGACCGCCAACGCCGAGAAGGTCCTGCAGTTGCTGGAACTGCCGTATCGCACCCTGGCGCTGTGCACCGGCGACATGGGCTTCAGCGCGGTCAAGACCTACGACCTGGAAGTCTGGATTCCGAGCCAGGACAAATACCGCGAGATTTCGTCGTGCTCCAACTGCGGCGACTTCCAGGCCCGCCGCATGCAGGCGCGTTTCCGCAACCCGGAAACCGGCAAGCCGGAACTGGTCCACACCCTCAATGGCTCCGGCCTGGCGGTGGGGCGTACCCTGGTGGCGGTGCTGGAGAACTACCAGCAGGCCGACGGTTCGATCCGTGTGCCCGAGGTGTTGAAACCCTACATGGGTGGTATCGAGGTCATCGGCTAAATGGACTATTTGCCACTGTTCCACAACCTGCGCGGCAGCCGCGTGCTGGTGGTCGGCGGCGGGGAGATTGCCTTGCGCAAGTCCCGCCTGCTGGCCGATGCCGGCGCGTTGCTGCGGGTGGTCGCCCCCGACATCGAACCACAGTTGCGGGATCTGGTCAGTGGCAGCGGCGGCGAGTGTGTCCAGCGCGGTTACCTTGAGTCGGATCTGGACGGTTGCGGGCTGATCATTGCCGCCACCGACGACGAACCGCTCAATGCCCAGGTCTCGGCCGACGCCCACAAGCGTTGCGTGCCGGTCAACGTGGTGGACGCGCCGGCCCTGTGCAGCGTGATCTTCCCGGCAATCGTCGACCGCTCGCCCTTGGTGATCGCGGTGTCCAGTGGTGGCGACGCGCCGGTGTTGGCGCGGCTGATCCGGGCCAAGCTGGAAACCTGGATTCCCTCGACCTATGGGCAGTTGGCTGGGCTGGCGGCGCGTTTTCGCAATCAGGTCAAGCAACTGTTTCCCGATGTCCAGCAGCGCCGGGCGTTCTGGGAAGAGGTGTTCCAAGGCCCTATCGCCGACCGCCAACTGGCCGGGCAGGGCGGCGAAGCCGAGCGCTTGCTACGGGAAAAGATCGACGGCCAGGCGCCGAACGCGCCGGGCGAAGTCTATCTGGTGGGGGCCGGGCCGGGTGATCCGGACCTGCTGACCTTCCGCGCCTTGCGCTTGATGCAGCAGGCGGACGTGGTGCTGTACGACCGCCTGGTGGCGCCGGCAATCCTCGAACTGTGCCGACGCGACGCCGAGCGCATCTACGTCGGCAAGCGCCGCGCCGACCACGCCGTACCCCAGGACCAGATCAACCAGCAATTGGTCGACCTGGCTCGCCAGGGCAAGCGCGTGGTGCGGTTGAAGGGCGGCGATCCGTTCATCTTCGGCCGTGGTGGCGAGGAGATCGAAGAGCTGGCGGCCCATGGCATCCCGTTCCAGGTCGTCCCGGGCATCACCGCCGCCAGTGGTTGCGCGGCCTACGCCGGGATCCCGCTGACCCATCGCGACTACGCCCAATCGGTGCGTTTCATCACCGGCCATCTCAAGGACGGCACCAGCGACTTGCCGTGGGCCGACCTGGTGTCGCCAGCGCAGACGCTGGTGTTCTACATGGGTTTGGTCGGCCTGCCGATGATCTGCGACGAGCTGATCAAGCACGGTCGCGCGGCGAATACGCCGGCGGCATTGATCCAGCAGGGCACCACGTCGAACCAGCGGGTCTTTACCGGTACTTTGGCGGACTTGCCACGGCTGGTGGCCGAGCATGAGGTGCATGCGCCGACGCTGGTGATCGTTGGGGAAGTGGTGCAGTTACGCGAGAAACTGGCCTGGTTTGAAGGGGCTCAGGGGCAGGTCTAGAGACCGCGTCGCCCCGATCACGAGCAAGCTCGCTCCCACAGGGACCTTTGGCGTACTGAAGATCCAGTGTGGGAGCGAGCTTGCTCGCGATGCGGGCGGCCCACTCAACATGACCTCTGCTGACCCACCGCTATCGTGAGCAAGCTCGGCTCCCACAGGGGATTTTTGGCGCACTGCAGATCCAATGTGGGAGCTGAGCTTGCTCGCGATGAGGCCCTCAGCTACAACGGATTTTCCGGATCAATCCTCAGTCTGCCGCCAGATCCCTTTCCCACTCAATTTTTCCCGATCATGGGCGACCGTAAAGTCCTGCTTCGGCCCCTTGGGCACGATCCCGTTAGGGTTGATGGTCTTGTGGCTGCCGTAGTAATGGCCCTGGATATGGGTGAAGTCCACGGTTTCGGCAATGCCCGGCCACTGGTACAGCTCCCGCAGCCAGTTCGACAGGTTCGGATAATCGGCGATGCGCCGCAGGTTGCATTTGAAGTGACCGAAATACACCGCGTCGAAACGGATGATCGTGGTGAACAGGCGGATATCCGCCTCGGTCAGGTATTCGCCAGCCAAGTAGCGTTTGGTCGCAAGCAAGGTCTCCAGCCGGTCCAGTTCGGCGAATAAACCGTCGAACGCTTCTTCGTAGGCCGCTTGGGTGGTGGCGAACCCGGCGCGATACACACCGTTGTTGACCGCCGGGTAGATCCGCTCGTTCAAGGCATCGATATCGCGGCGCAGGTGCTCGGGATACAGGTCCAGGTCGTTGCCGGTCAAACCATCGAAGGCACTGTTGAACATGCGGATGATTTCCGCCGATTCGTTGTTGACGATGCGCTGCTGGCGTTTGTCCCACAGCACTGGCACGGTGACGCGGCCGGTGTAGTCCGGCGTGTCGGCGGTGTAGCGCTGATGCAGGAATTGCAGAGGGCCGAGTTTGTCGCCTGTGGAGCCGTGGGCCTTGTCGAAGGTCCAGCCGTTTTCCAGCATCAGGTAGCTGACCACCGAGACATCGATCAGGTCTTCCAGGCCTTTGAGCTTGCGGAAAATCAGCGTGCGGTGGGCCCAGGGGCAGGCCAGGGAGACATACAAATGGTAGCGTCCGGCCTCGGCGGCAAAGCCGCTCTCGCCCGAGGGGCCGGCGCTGCCATCGGCGGTCACCCAATGACGGCGCTGCGCCTGTTCGCGCTGGAAGGTGCCGTCCTTGCTTTCATACCACTGGTCCTGCCAGCGGCCCTCGACCAACAAACCCATCTGGATATCCTCGCTCAATGATCATTGGAGACGAGTCTATTCCCATAGGTTCGAACTAAAAGCGCAAAGGTTGGGCGTTAATGATCGGTTAAATCGAACGATCCCGCGCGTCCCAATACTGCCGGGCTTTATCGAACGCTTCTTCGCGAGCCAGGCCCAGGCCGCGCAAGGCCAGTGCCATGGTGGCGATCAGCGCCAGTTGCGGGTAGCTGTCCTCGACGTCACCGCGCCAGATCGCCTTCAAATGCTCGGGGTCGAGGCTCTCCGGCTTGACATGGCGCTGCTCGGCCAGGCGCGGCCATTCTTCGTCCCAACTGGCGCCGCCGGTGGTGCCATACAGGTGGCTGTCGGCGTCCGGGTTGATCTCGACTTCGCCGCCGTCGCCCTTGATCACGATGGCGGTGTCACCGAGCAAGCCGCTGGCATCGCGGTGCACGGCCTGGTAGCCCGGGTGGAAGATACTTTGCAAGCCGCAACGGGCGGCCAGTGGGTTGAGAATCCGGGCCAGGGAATGGATCGGCGAGCGCAGGCCCAGGGTGTTGCGCAGGTCGATCATCCGCTGCATTTGCGGCGCCCAGTCCACCAGCGGCATGAAGGCCAGGCCGCCGTTGTCCAGCGCGCTGCCGACCTGTTGCCAATCCCGGCACAGCGGGATCTGCAGCAAGCCCAGCAATTGTTCGGTGTAGAGGCGACCGGCCGTGTGAGCGCCGCCGCCGTGCATGAAAATCCGCACGCCGTTCTGCCCCAGGCACTTGGCCGCCAGCAGGTACCACGGCAAATGGCGCTTCTTGCCGGCGTAGGTCGGCCAGTCGAGGTCCACCGTCAACGCCGGGGCCACCAAGCGTTCACGCAGGGCTTCGGTGAAGCCGGCCATTTCCTCGGCGCTTTCCTCCTTGTGCCGCAGCAGCATCAGGAAGGCGCCCAGTTGGGTGTCCTCGACCTTTTCATCGAGCACCATGCCCATGGCCTCGCGGGCTTCTTCGCGGGTCAGGTTGCGGGCGCCGCGCTTGCCTTTGCCAAGGATGCGCACGAACTGGGCGAACGGGTGTTCGGCCGGGGTCTCAAGGGTCAGTGCAGGAAAATCGGTCATAAGCAATTCGTCGGTTTGGGCAGGCCCGCCAGCTTGGCGGCGAGTTTGGCGGGAGTGCCTTTGAACAATCGGTTCAGGTGCAGGCTGTTGCCTTTGTCCGCCCCCAGTTTCAGCGCCGTGTACTTGATCAGCGGCCGGGTCGCGGGGGAGAGCTGGAATTCGTCGTAGAAACCCCGTAGCAGTTCAAGGATTTCCCAGTGTTCGGGGCTCAACTCGATGTCTTCGGCGCTGGCCAGGGCCGTGGCGACTTCGGCCGACCAGTCGTCCAGGTCGGTCAGGTAGCCATCCTTGTCCAGCGCGATGGCGCGGTCGCCCACGTTCAGCGTGTTCATAACCAGGTGTTGACCTTGTCGTGCTCGATCGATAGCTCGACGAAGCCTGAGTAGTTGATGGCTTCGGCCCAGTCTGGTGTGTCCAGGGCGCGGGCCTGGAGGTCTTCGGCGAGCACGAACAGCTTCACGCCGGCGGCCTGCAGCCGTTCGAACGGTGGGCTGCCCGGTTGCAACGCGTACGTCGCGTCGCCGCACAGCAGCAGCGCATCCTGATTGCCCAGCACGCGCAGGCAACTGGCGAGGCGGTTATCGCCGAAGGGCGAATGAGACAACACATGCAAAGTCGACATCAGAGGGTGATCACCTGGTCGTAACGGTCGATGAGCGCGGCGATGTCCGGCGCACTCAGTACTTTCACCTCGCCCAGCGCCAGGGCAGTGCTGGCGATGCCGCGTTCGGCGGCGCTGTCGGCGCAGAGGAACAGGTCTTCGACGCCGAACATCGGCAATGCCTGCAGGTTGGCGCTCAGGTCTTTCTGCTGGACCGCCTTGGCGTTTTGGCCGGCGGTGAGCTGGAACACGCCGTCATCGAGAAACAGCAGGCCGATGGGCAGGTCGAACGCACCGCCGGCCAGGACGATGTCCAGGGCTTCACGGGCGCCGGGGCCGGACCAGGGGGCCTGGCGGCTGATCAGCAATAAAGACTTGGCCATCACGCGCCTCCAAAACAGATCAAGCGGTCGGCGTCCTGGATCGCATCGTGCAACTGGCCGAGCCCGGACAAGGCCCAGGGCGCTTCGACACTGGCCGCCGCACGCTGGTAACGCTGGGCTTCTTCCTCGTTCAACACGCCACGACGCAACGCCGCGGCGATGCAGACCACGCCGTCGAGCCGGTTGTCGCTGACGAATGCGCGCCACTGCTGGGGCAGGTCCTGTTCGTCCTGGGGCGTGACGACACTGGCGCAGGCGTTATAGACGCCGTCCTGATAGAAAAACAGCCGCACGATCTCATGTCCACCCGCCAGCGCCGCCTGGGCAAACAGCAAGGCACGGCGCGAGGAGGGCGCATGGGCGGCGGAAAACAGCGCGATGGCGAACTTCATGACAGACCCGATCAGCAAAACTGCGGCCATGATAAAGCTTTATGGGCGGTGGGGCGATTGTCAGGAAAGGGGGCTAGACCTGTTTGTATCAGGGGGATTCAAAGATTGCTCCTGCTCGATTGCATGGTAGGAGCTGCCGAGCGAAGCGAGGCTGCGATCTTTTCGAATTCAATTGAGTCTCAAGCGAAAGATCAAAAGATCGCAGCCTCGCTTCGCTCGGCAGCTCCTACGGGCCCAGCGGGAGCAAGCTCCTCGCCACAGGGGTCAGGGCTTGGCCTTCAGGCCATGCAACTGGCAATACTCCGCCCACGCCATCCCCGCCATCTCCGCCACTTCCTTATGCACCTCCAGGCGCTGGGCCTGGTACGCCTCGGGCGAGGTGGCGGTCAGTTGCAAAGTCAGTTCCCAGGCAAACAGGCCCAGGCGCTCGGCCTCGGCTTCGAACGCTTCGTGCAAGCGCTCGTCGCGGTACTGCGCGGCGGTCTCGCCCTTGGCCTGGGCCAGCAGCGGGTTGAGGTGGTCCAGTTCGTGGCGCAGTTCGGGGTGCTCGTCGAGGAACTTCGCCAGGGCCCGTTCGTGTTGCTGTTCGGTTGCCGCCATGGTCACTCCTTGGGAGACGAAGACTGCTTCTTGCTGGCCTTGGCCGCAGCCGCCAGGCATTCGAGGGCGAATTGTTCGGTGTAGGTCATCTGGATCGGCGTGGTTTCGCCCTTGACGGTGCGTTCGCCGTCGAGGATGTAGCGAATCCGCTTGTCGGTGACGCCGATTCGCTTGGCGATCCACGAAGGTGTCTGGCCGATCTGGCTGATCAGTTTGTCGGCATATTCCGGGGTGGGTTTGTAGAACTCGGCGTTGGGGGTCATGGGTGTTCCGCGTGGCTGGTGGCGATGGCGCGACAGATTGCGTGAATCGGTGCTCGCTGTCGCGGGTAAATTTCAGTAAAGCAGCACGATGGCTCGGGCCGCAGTGCTACAGTCCGTTTTTTTTCGATGAGTGAACGCAATGCGAATGTTGACGGTGGCCCTGGCCGCCACTTTGCTGGTCGGCTGCGCGGGTTCGGCGATGAACGAGGCGCGGACCCAGGCCCCTTACAAGACCCTGACCTCGGACAAGCCGGAACAGGTCGTGGCCCAGTGCGTGCAGTTTTCCTGGCAGGACGAAGCGGTATTCGGTGTCGATGCCGGCGCCTACCTGCAACCGGGTAAGAAAGGCGGCTCTACGGTCTACACCCGCTCCGCCGAATCGTTTGTCGATCTGCACGCCGGTGCGACGGGCACCGAGTTGAGTTATTACGCCAAGCATGACGACTTCGTGGCCAAGCGCCGGTTGGCGGCGTTGGCGACTTGCTTGTAAGCAGCTGGCACTAACGCCCCGGATCATAAGTGGGAGCGAGCTTGCTCGCGATAGCGGCGGGTCAGACGACAGAAATGTTGACTGTTAAATGGCTATCGCGAGCAAGCTCGCTCCCACAGGGGCTGCGTTTCAAGCCGTGTCCAGGCGCTTCTGGAAGAAGAAGCGCTGGTGGCCCGGCGGGTAGTCGTCGATCTGGCCGCACTCGGTGAAACCGTGTCTGCGGTAGAACGCCGGGGCCTGGAAGTCGAAGGTGTCCAGCCAGATGCCCACGCAGTTTTTCTCCCGGGCCAGTGCTTCGGCCATCTGCATCAGGGTCGAGCCGGTGCCCTGGCCCCGGGCCTGTTCCGGCACCACCAGCAGCTCGATATACAGCCAGCGAAAGAACACTCGGCCGTAGAGCCCACCGACAATTTCGCCCTGTTCGTCCCGCACCAGCCAGGCCACCAGTTCAGGTGCACTGCCACCGGTCTTGGCGGTGTTGAAGGCGCGTAGCGGGGCGAGGATGGCTTGGCGTTCTTCGTCGGTGGGCGTGTCCGTGCGTTCGATTCGTAGCGTCATCGGCGATGTCCCTATTCAGTCAAGATCAAGCGCAGGAGCCTATCCCAAAGGCTGGCGTGACGTCATCCGGTCGGCGGGGAAACAGGCGCATTACGCAAACCAAGCCATACTGCCTAATGCTTTTGAAGCGATCCCTATCCCAAAAAACAAGAAGAGACCGACTCATGAAGTTCGAATCCTTGGCCCGGACCCTCATCGCCACGTCATTGACCCTCGGTTGTTTATCGGCGTACGCCGCTTCCCAGGCGCCGGTGGCGGCCGAGAACGGCATGGTGGTCACCGCCCAGCACCTGGCGACCCATGTTGGCGTCGACGTGCTCAAGAACGGTGGCAATGCCGTGGATGCGGCGGTGGCGGTGGGCTATGCCCTGGCGGTGGTGTATCCGGCGGCGGGCAACCTGGGCGGGGGTGGTTTCATGACCCTGCAATTGGCCGACGGTCGCAAAACGTTCCTGGATTTCCGCGAAAAGGCCCCCCTGGCCGCCACCGCCAACATGTACCTGGACAAGGACGGCAACGTCGTGCCCGAACTCAGCACCCGCGGCCACCTGGCGGTCGGCGTGCCCGGCACCGTGTCCGGCATGGAGCTGGCGTTGAGCAAGTACGGCAGCAAACCGCGGGCGGAATTGATCGCCCCGGCCATCAAGTTCGCCGAGGAAGGCTTCGCCCTGGAGCAGGGAGATGTCGATCTGCTGGAAACCGCCACCGATGTGTTCAAGAAGGACATGCGCGACTCCGGGGCGATTTTCCTGCACAACGGCGAGCCCATGCAGGTCGGCCAGAAGCTGGTGCAAAAGGATCTCGCCAAGACCCTGCGGGAAATCTCCGCCAAGGGCGCCGACGGTTTCTACAAGGGCTGGGTCGCCGATGCCCTGGTCACCTCCAGCCAGGCCAACAAAGGCATCATCACCCAGGCCGACCTGGACAAGTACAAGACCCGCGAGCTCGCCCCGGTGGAGTGCGACTACCGTGGCTACCACATCATCTCGGCGCCGCCGCCCAGTTCCGGCGGGGTGGTGCTGTGCCAGATCATGAACATCCTCGACGGCTATCCGATGAAGGAGTTGGGGTTCCATTCGGCCCAGGGCATGCACTATCAGATCGAAGCCATGCGCCACGCCTACGTGGACCGCAACAGCTACCTGGGTGATCCGGACTTCGTGAAGAACCCCATCGACCATCTGCTGGACAAGACCTACGCCGCCAGGCTGCGGGCCGCGATCGAGCCGCAAAAAGCCGGCGACTCGCAGAAAATCAAGCCTGGCGTGGCGCCCCATGAGGGCAGCAACACCACCCATTACTCCATCGTCGACAAGTGGGGCAATGCCGTTTCGGTCACCTACACCTTGAACGACTGGTTCGGCGCGGGCGTCATGGCGAGCAAGACCGGGGTGATCCTCAACGATGAGATGGACGACTTCACCGCCAAGGTCGGCGTGCCCAACATGTATGGCCTGGTTCAGGGCGAGGCCAACGCCATCGCGCCGGGCAAGGCACCGCTGTCATCCATGAGCCCGACCATCGTCACCAAGGATGGCAAGACGGTCATGGTGGTGGGCACCCCGGGCGGCAGCCGGATCATCACCGCGACGTTGCTGACCATCCTCAACGTGATCGACTACGGCATGAACCTCCAGGAGGCGGTCGATGCGCCGCGTTTCCACCAGCAATGGATGCCGGAGGAAACCAACCTGGAGACGTTCGCGGCCAGCCCCGATACCCAGAAGCTGCTGGAGAGCTGGGGGCACAAGTTTGCCGGCCCGCAGGACCCCAATCACATTGCCGCGATCCTGGTCGGCGCGCCGTCATTGGGCGGCAAGCCGGTGGGCAAGAACCGCTTCTATGGCGCCAACGACCCCCGTCGCAACACCGGGTTGTCGCTGGGTTATTGATGGGTTGCGCGGCTGCGACACTGTTTGAAGAGGGAAGGTCATGAACAGCGCATTGCTGATTATCGATGTCCAGAACGCGCTGTGCAGCGGTGAAGAGGAATGCTTCGACAGCCAGCGCATCATCCGGACCATCAGCGACCTCGGTGCCAGGGCCAGGGCTGCCGGCCGGACGGTGATCCTGATCCAGCATGAAGAGCTGGAAGGGGCGCTGACCCATGGCGCCGCCGGCTGGCAACTGGCCGTCGGCCTGTCGACCGCGGCGGATGACCTGCGGGTGCGCAAGACCACCGCCGATGCTTTCTACCAGACCGACCTGCAACCGTTGTTGCAGGCCCGAGGCATCGACCGCCTGGTGATCTGCGGGCTGCAAACCGACTATTGCATCAATGCCACCGTGCGCCAGGCCCATGCCCTGGGGTACGACGTGGTCCTGGTGGCCGATGCCCACTCCACCGTGGACAACGGCAGCATGGCGGCCGAGCAGATCATCGCCAACCACAACAACCGGCTGGGGCGACTGAGCAGTGCGGTGTCGCGGATTGATGTAATGCCGGCTGCTGAAATCCGCCTGTAGCCTGTTCAATTCGCCGTTTCAGCCACAGGCACCTTGGCGTGCTCAACCTTGCGATAGGTCAGCAGCACGATGCCGGTCACCACAATCGCGCCGCCCATCACCTGGCCCGGGTTGAGCATCTGGTCCAGCACCAGCCAGCCGATCAGCAGTGTCGCCAGCGGTTCGATGTTCATCACCGGAGCGTTGCGCGGCATGTCCAGGCGGGGCACGGAAATGAACAGCACGATGAACCCGGTGCCATAGAGCACCACCAGGGTCGCCAGGGCGAGCCAGCCGGTACTGCTGGCTGGCAGATCGAAACCGCCGGGCAGGGCACCGGTCAGGCCGGCGAGGTTGACGCTGCTGAACACGATGAAAATCGTCAACAGGCTGCGTACCGAACCGCGTACCTGGGACAACTTGTGGTCGGTGATCCACAGCGCGCAGGCGAACACGCAGGCGGCGCAGAAGGCCAGGCCCACCCCGAGCAACCATTGCGGGCCGACGTCCTGTGCGGAGGATAAGCGTGCCGGCACTTCCAGCACGAACACCAGCCCCACCAGGATCATGCCCATCAACGCGGCGGTGCGCGCCGTCGGGCGTGGCCCGCCCAGCGCCCAGGTCAGCAACGCCAGCAGGATCGGAAACACGTTGCCCACCAACAGCGCCAACGCCACTGGCACGCGCGCCACGGCGGAGTAAAGGCACAGGCTCTGGGCGCCGATCAACAACCCCAGGGCCAACTGCCAACGCCACGCACCGGGCGGCAGGCGCAGACGCTGGCGTTGCCAGAGCACCATCGCCGCCAATACCAGCAGCGTCCCACCCGAGCGCAGCAGGATCGCCAGCAGCACACCGGCTCCGTCGTCGAAGGCGGCCCGGGCAGCGACGTGGTTGCCGGCGAAGGCACAGCCCATGCACAGCAGGACGAGCACCGCGAGATGGCGGGGTAACGGCGCCGGGGTATCAGGTGTGGCAGTGGAACGGGTCATGGCAGGTGTCTCGAAGGCGGCCGCCAAGGCCAAAGGCCTCGGAGCGGTTATTTTTAGTTATAGGTTGTCGTACAACTAGAGGCTTTTTACCCCATGGGGTGGTAACAGACAAGGCCCACTCAAGAGACCGTCGGAAAACCTGTGGCGAGGGAGCTTGCTCCCGCTGGGCTGCGTAGCAGCCCTTTTTTATGAGCGCTTCGCACCCAAGCGGGAGCACGCTCCCTCGCCACAGCGTATGCCTCGCACATTGTCCGGCGCTTTGCTGTACAACAATCTTGCCGCTGTGTCGTTTACAGCCTTGCCCTCCTTGCGGAACAACTCATGCGCCTGGCTGATTTCATTCTCGACAATATCGAGCCGATTCTTCAGGCGTGGGAAGACTTCGCCAAAACCATCACCCCCGCGTCCATTGGCATGGATTCCATTGCCCTGCGCGACCATGCCGAACAGATGTTGCGCACCATCGCCGCCGACCTGCGTACCTCGCAAACGCGCAAGGAGGCGATTGCCAAATCCCATGGGGAGGCGCCAGCGACCGATGTCGAAACCGCCGCCGAAACCCATGCGGTCATCCGCCAGTCTTCGGGTTTTACCGTGGAGCAAATGGTCTCCGAATACCGGGCCCTGCGCACCAGCGTGCTTATGCTCTGGATGCCGCACACGCAGTTGGACCACAAGCAAGTCATGGACGATCTGATTCGATTCAACGAAGCCGTGGACCAGGCCTTGGCCGAGTCTGTCGTCAGCTACTCCGGGGCGGTGGATGCGTCGCGCAACATCTTTCTCGGGATTCTCGGGCACGACCTGCGCAGCCCCTTGGGTGCGATCCTGCTGAGTTCCGAAGTGCTGCTGCGGGCGGTGGACCTGCCCGCCAAAGCCACCAAGATCACTTCGCGCATCTACACCAGCGTCAAGCGGGCCAACAAAATCGTCGGCGATCTGCTGGATTTCACCCGTACCCAACTCGGCTCCGGCATTCCGGTGCGACGCTTCAACGGCGATCTGGTGGCGGCCTGCGAAGGCATGGTGGAGGAGGCGCGGGCCTATCACCCGGAAAGCGAAATTATCTTTGAAGCGACCGGTGCCCTGGAGGGGCTGTTCGATCAGGCCCGAATGGAGCAGGTCTTCGCCAACCTGATTGGCAACGCCGTGCAGCATGGCACCGAAGGCACGCCAATTACCGTTTCGATGAGCGCTGAAGAGGATGTGGCAGCGATCGCGATCAACAACCAGGGCAAGCCCATCGAGAAAGATGCCATGGCCAGCATTTTCAACCCGATGATCCGGCATCTGCGCAGCGGGGAGATGCAGTACGGTTCCACGGCCGGGCTCGGGCTGGGCCTGCACATCGCCTCGGCGATCGTATCGGCCCATGAGGGCACCATCGAGGTTCACTCGAAGGCGCGAGTCGGCACGACCTTTACAGTGCGTATACCGCTGCACCCGGACTGATCGACTGTATGAATGAGCCTTTTCATATACTTGTACGATGTCTTATCACGGAGTAAAACTGTCGTCCCGTCCAATAATAATTAACGGAGACGCACGATGGATGTTTCGCAATCTGCAACCGCCGCCGATCAGGGCCGCCGAGTGTTCCTGAAAAAATCCCTGGTGGTCTCGGCCGCCGCCGCCACCCTTGGCAACCTGCCCGGGCTCGCCCAGGCCGAGCCCTTGAGCCAGCGTTACCCAGACCCGCTGATCAACATTCTTGACCCCAGCTTCATGGACTTGCGCATCTTCAACGCCAGCGTGGAGAAGCTCGCCACCGGCCTGCGTTGGGCAGAAGGGCCCGTGTGGGTCGGTGACGGGCGTTACCTGCTGGTCAGTGACATTCCCAACAACCGCATCGTGCGCTGGGATGAAATCACCGGCGGGCTGTCGGTGTACCGAGAAAATGCCAATTTCTCCAACGGCATGTGCCGCGATCGCCAGGGGCGGCTGCTGGTGTGCGAAGGCTCCACCACCTCCAGCGAAGGCCGGCGCATCACCCGCACCGAACACAACGGCACCCTCACCGTGCTGGCGGACAGTTTCGAGGGCAAGCCTTTCAACTCGCCCAACGACATCGTCTGCAAGCGGGACGGTTCGGTCTGGTTCACCGACCCACCGTTCCAGACCGGCAACAACTACGAGGGGCACAAAGTCACGCCCGTCCAGCCCCACGCGGTGTACCGCATCGACGGCGAAACCGGCAAGGTCAGCCGGGTGATCGACGACCTGGCGGGGCCGAACGGGTTGTGTTTTTCCCCGGACGAAAAAATCCTCTATGTGGTCGAAGGCCGGGCCAAGCCCAACCGCTTGATCTGGGCCATTACCGTCAAGGACGACGGCACCCTGGGCGAGCGGCGCAAGCACATCGAAGGCCTGGATTACGCGGCGATCGATGGGATCAAGTGCGATGAAAGCGGCAACCTCTGGTGCGGCTGGGGCGGCAATGGCGACCCCAAGGCCGACCTGGAAAAACTCGACGGCGTAAGGGTGTTCAACCCCGAAGGCAAGGCCATCGGGCACATCTCCCTGCCGGAGCGTTGCCCCAACGTCTGCTTCGGCGGCCGGGAAGGCAATCGGTTGTTCATGGCCGGCAGCCACTCGTTGTATTCGCTGTTCGTGAATACGCGGGGGGCGACGTTTGCCTGATGCAACAACTGATCTTCAGCCTGTTGACCATTGTGGCGAGGGGATTTATCCCCGCTGGGCTGCGAAGCAGCCCTGAGCTCAGTCAACCTCATGAGCCTGATGCACGAGATGCCAGGCTTTAGGGCCGCTTCGCGGCCAGCGGGGATAAATCCCCTCGCCACAGGTTCCTTGTCATGCCAAAGGGGCTGTACTGCCCCGCACCGTCAACTCAAACGGCAACACCACATGCCGTTCGGCAATCGGCTTTTTCTCGATCAGGGCAATCAGCATCTGCACCGCTTTTTGCCCAAACATCTCGGCAGGCTGCGAAATGGTCGTCAGGGGCGGGTCGCAGTAGGCGGCGAACGGGATGTCGTCAAAGCCCACCAGGGAAATGTCCTCGGGCACTCGCAAGCCCATTCGCTTGATGCGCCTGAGCGCGCCGATGGCCATTTCGTCGTTTTCACAGAACAGCGCACTGGGGCGATCGGCCAACGCCAGCATCGCGCCGGCACCGTCGTCACCGGCCTTCAAGGTGAAGTCGCCATGGCAGATCAGGCTGGGGTCGACGGCGATGCCGGCCTGGTGCAGGGCATCCTGGTAGCCGGCCACGCGGTCCAGGGTCAGGGGGCTGCTGCGTGGTCCCTTGATGATGCCGATGCGGCGATGGCCGAGGCCGATCAGGTGCTCGGTCATGGCCTGGGCGGCGGCGCGGTTGTCGAGACTGATGGTCGGGTAGGGGGCGTTCTTGACCACTTCGCAGGCGTTGACCAGCGGCAGGCTGTCGGCGCCAGTGGGCATCGATTCGAACGGATCGCTGGCACGCAACTGGATCACCCCGTCGGCCTGGTGGGCGTAGACCAGGGCGGCGAATTCCCGCTCGATCTGCGCCCGACCCTGGGTGTCGCACAACAGCAATCGATAACCCGCCGCCTGCGCCGCCTGTTGCGCGCCACTGATGACCCGGGCGAAAAACGTGTTGGCGATGGCCGGCACCAGGATCACCAGGTTGCCGGTCCGGCGGGAGCGAAACTGCACCGCCATCAGGTTGGGCCGATAGCCGGCCTGTTCCACTGCCGCGTTGACCTTGTCCCGTGTTTCGGGGAGTACCCGCTCGGGCGATTTCAGGGTTCTGGACACCGTGGCCACCGAAACACCCGCCAGCCGGGCCACCTCACGAATGTTGGACAAAATCACCTCGGGAACAGGGGGTACGGTGGGGAGCTTACCGCAGGTTGAGCGCCTCACAAATATTCCAGGGTGACCCTGTGGGTTTGACACGCGGGGAAACTGAGCCTAGATTTCCGCCATGATGTAACCGGTTACATTATCATCCTGACAGGAAGAGAATCGCGATGAATCCTGTAGCACCGAAAATAAGAATGGGCTTCGTCGGCGGTGGAGAGGGCGCTTTCATCGGCCAGGCTCACCGTCAGGCCGCGGGCCTGGACGGCGGTTTCGAACTGGTGTGCGGCGCGTTCAGCCGCGACCCGCACAACACTCGGCAGACGGGCACGGCCCTGGGCCTGGTCGCATCCCGTTGTTATCACGACTGGCAGCAAATGCTCGACACCGAAGCACTGCTGCCGCTTGATCAGCGCATGGAGTTGCTGGTCATCGTCACCCCCAATCATCTTCATGCACCCATCGCCAGCCAGGCCTTGAAAGCCGGTTTCCATGTGTTCAGCGAGAAGCCCGCCGCGCTGGACCTCAAGCAATTGCTGGACCTGCGCGAGGTGCTGCACGGCAGCCGTTGCCTCTATGGCCTGGCCCACACCTACCTGGGCTATCCCATGGTGTGGCAGGCCCGGGACATGGTGCGCTCGGGCGTGATCGGCCAGGTGCGCAAAGTGCTGGTCGAGTACCCCCAAGGCTGGCTCAGCCAGGATGTCGCCGCCAAGGGCAATAAACAGGCCGAGTGGCGCGACGATCCCGACCAGTCCGGCCTGGGCGGTTGCATCGGCGACATTGGTACCCATGCGTTTTCCCTGGCCGAGTTCGTCGCGGACCAACCGATCCAGCAACTATGTGCTGCGTTGGGCACGCACATTCCGGGGCGGCAACTGGATGACGATGCGGCGATGCTGTTCAAGATGGCGGGTGGCGCCAGCGGCGTGTTGATCGCCAGCCAGGTCTGCACCGGCGAAGAGAACCCGCTGAAGATTCGCGTCTATGGCGACAAGGGCGCCTTGGAGTGGCGCCAGGAAGAGCCGGCGAGCCTGATCCATCGCGCCTTCGACCAGCCGTTGCGCACCCTGCGTAGTGGCCTCGGCCAGCCGTGGCTGTGCGAGGCGGCCACGCGGCGCATGCGTCTGCCGGCCGGGCATCCCGAAGGCTACCTGGAAGCCATGGCCAACCTCTACGGCGATTTCGCCCACGCCATTCGCAGCCATGTCGAAGGCCCCGACGCCCCGGGCGTACCCGGCATCGAGATCGGCTTGCGTGGCATGGCATTCATCGAGGCCGCCATTCTCAATCACCGTGGCGAGGCGAAATGGACCGCCGTGCAAACCGGAGCATCCCTGTTGTGAATACCCTCGACAAGACACCGAGCGGCCTGCGCGGCCCGGGCATTTTCCTGGCGCAGTTCATGTCCGCCGAAGTCCCGTTCGACACCCTGGCCAACATCGCCCAGTGGGCCGCTTCACAAGGCTACAAGGCCATTCAGCTGCCGACATCGGGCACCCAATACATAGACCTGGCCCGGGCCGCCGAGAGCCAGGCCTATTGCGATGAGCTCAAGGCCACCTGTGCCCAGGCCGGTGTCGAGATCAGCGAATTATCGACGCATCTGCAAGGCCAGTTGGTGGCGGTGCACCCGGCGTTCGACGCGCTGTTCGATGATTTCGCCCCAGCCCATTTGCGCGGCCAGCCCCAGGCACGGACCGAGTGGGCGATCGAGCAACTCAAGCTGGCCGCCCGCGCCAGCCAGAGGTTGGGTCTCAAGGCCCATGCGACGTTTTCCGGCGCGCTGCTGTGGCCGTATTTCTACCCCTGGCCGCAGCGACCGGCGGGCCTGGTGGAGCAGGGTTTCGCCGAACTGGCTCGGCGCTGGTTGCCGATTCTCGATGCCTTCGACGCGGCGGGGGTGGACCTGTGCTACGAAATCCACCCCGGCGAAGACCTCCACGACGGTGCCTCGTTCGAACGTTTCCTGGAGGCGGTCGATCATCACCCGCGGGCGGCGATTCTCTACGACCCCAGTCATCTGCTGCTGCAACAGATGGACTACCTGGGCTTCATCGACCGTTACCACGCACGGATCCGCATGTTCCACGTCAAGGACGCCGAGTTCCGCCCCGATGCCCGATCCGGGGTGTACGGCGGCTACCAGGGCTGGGTCGATCGTCCCGGGCGGTTCCGTTCGCTGGGCGATGGCCAGATCGATTTCAAATCGATCTTCAGCAAGCTGACCCAATACGATTTCAGCGGTTGGGCGGTCCTGGAATGGGAATGTTGCCTGAAGGATTCGCAACAGGGCGCCGCAGAAGGGGCGGCGTTCATCCAGCGGCACATGATCAGCAAGACCGGCAAGGCGTTCGACGATTTCGCCAGCGTCACGGCGGATGAGGACTCCAACCGGCGGTTGTTGGGCTTGCCCCCAATGCCAATGACATAACCCTGTGGCGAGGGGATTTATCCCCGTTGGGCTGCGAAGCAGTCCTAAACCCTGGCATCCCGGTTCGCCCAGGTTGATTGAGTCGACTGTTTTTTGGGGCTGCTTCGCAGCCCAGCGGGGATAAATCCCCTCGCCACAGGAGCTCTGCAAAACGCCATTTCCACAAGAACAACAATAAAACGGTGACGCTCATGACCACGATGAATGCACGCCTCAGCGTGATGATGTTCCTGCAGTTCTTTATCTGGGGTGGCTGGTTCGTCACCCTCGGCACCTTCCTGTCCAGCACGCTGGGCGCCAGCGGTGGGCAGATCGGCATGGCGTTCTCCACGCAATCGTGGGGGGCGATCATTGCGCCGTTCGTCATCGGCCTGATCGCCGACCGCTT
This sequence comes from Pseudomonas sp. NFACC13-1, assembly GCF_900104425.1. NCBI lineage: Bacteria > Pseudomonadati > Pseudomonadota > Gammaproteobacteria > Pseudomonadales > Pseudomonadaceae > Pseudomonas > Pseudomonas sp. NFACC13-1. Next base: position 99,690 of record NZ_FMXV01000007.1, read on the forward strand.
TTTCAACGCCGAACGGATCCTGGCGGTGTTGCACCTGCTCGGCGCGGTATTGCTGTATCAACTGTATTCGGCGGCGGATTTCAGCATGTTCTACCCATACGTACTGGTGTACATGGTGGTCTACATGCCGACGCTGGCCCTGGTCAATTCCGTGGCGTTCCGGCAGATGCGCGATCCGGCGCTGGAGTTCTCCCGCATCCGGGTGTGGGGCACCCTTGGCTGGATCGTCGCGGGCGTGGTGATCAGCTTCGTGTTCGCCTGGGATTCGCGCGAAGCGATCTCGGCAGGCGCCTTGCGCAATACGTTCCTGATGGCGGCCATCGCGTCCTTGGTCTTGGGGCTCTACAGCTTCTCGCTGCCGGCCACGGCGCCGCTCAGGGAACAGGCCAGCGCGGGCGGCGTCAAGCAACTGCTGGGGCTGGACGCGTTGGGCCTGTTGAAAGATCGCAGCTACTTGGTGTTCTTCATCGCCTCGATCCTGATCTGCATTCCCCTGGCGTTCTATTACCAGAATGCCAACCCGTTCCTGGCCGAAACCGGGATGACCAACCCAACGGCGAAGATGGCCATCGGGCAGGTCTCGGAAGTGTTGTTCATGCTGCTGTTGCCGCTGTTCATCCAGCGCTTCGGCATCAAGCTGGCACTGTTGGTGGGCATGTTGGCGTGGGCGCTGCGCTACGTGTTGTTCGCCTACGGCAATAACGGCGACCTGGCGTTCATGCTGTTCACCGGCATTGCCTTGCACGGCGTTTGCTACGACTTCTTTTTTGTCTCGGGGCAGATCTACACCGACGCCAAGGCACCGGAGCGCTTTCGCAGCTCGGCCCAGGGCCTGATTACCCTGGCGACCTATGGCGTGGGGATGCTGATCGGCTTCTGGGTGGCGGGGCAGGTGACCGATCACTTTGTCGTGGCGGGCGGTCATGACTGGCAGAGCATCTGGCTGTTCCCAGCCGGTTTCGCGCTACTGGTGTTGGTCTGCTTCCTGTTTACCTTCCGTGGCCAGCAGGCGCTCGTTGCGCCGTCAAAGGCCTGAAGCAGGGTTGGGCGTCAGTCATTTGTGGCTGACGTCCAGTTTGGTGTAGGTCACTTTCCCACCTTCGCTGGCATAACCGACGTTGTCCAGGGTGTAGACGCCGGCCTTGAAATAGAAGTCATAGCCGTACCAGGACGGGTCCAACTTCACCTGTTTGCCTGTGCTGCCGATCAGCACCGAGAGCAGGCCTTGCTTGTCCATTTGCAGCGAATAGGAGAAGGCCTTGTTCAACGGTACGTTTGGCACGGTGTAGATCACCGGGCTTTTCTGGTCCTTGGGCTTGACCCGGTATTCCACGTCGATATTGCCGGTGCCCTTGGCGTAGCGGTACACCAGTTTCAACAACGGCGTCGGTGCATCCTTGGCGTGGATCTGCGCCACCACCACCCGACCTTCGGAAGGTACCTGGTTCACCGCCAGGGTGCCCTTGAGGGCATTGGTGCCGCTGTTATAGCGCCAGTTGCGCAGTTTGCCGTCCTTGCTGGTTTCCCGCAGCTCGGATCGCGGGTATTCGCTTTTACCGGTATGGGAACCGGTGACCGGCGCCCAGAAGACGATCCGCTGGCCGTCATTGTCGAAATACTTGTTTTTCAGCGCCGGCATGGCTTTGGTCGCCACGACCTGCGCCGGCGTTTGCACCGGCAGGGTAATGTTCCAGACAGTCAGGTCAATCACGATAAAACCCTCCAACGGGACCGGCCGCTACCTGGCGGCCGTCAAGACAGAAACTGCCTTCCGTGGCGCAGTTTTCATGTTATCGACAAGGGTCTGTTTCGCTGGAGGCGCACCTGACGGATGGCTCTGCGGCGAGCCTTTCAGGCACTGAATTGGGCGGATTATGGTGTGTCAATTCATGGCTGATCGGTTAGAGTACGCGCCGCCCGAGAGACGGATCCCGGGCGTCTTCCCATGGAGCGTTAAATGAACCACATCAGCAAAGTTGTCGCCTGCGCACTGTTCGGCCTGGCCCTGGCGGGTTGCACCGGCACCCCGATGAAAACCCAGCAATACGACAGCACCCAGTACACCGTTGTCGGCCACAGTGAAGCCAAGGCCACCGGCCTGCTGCTGTTCGGCCTGATCCCGATCCAGCAGAACAACCGTTTCGTGCGCGCCCAGACCGCGGCGATCAAGGCCAAGGGCGGCGACGCCATGATCAACACTCAAGTCCAGGAAAACTGGTTCTGGGCCTGGGTCCTGACCGGCTACACCACCTCGGTGTCCGGTGATGTGGTCAAGCTGAAAAGCGTTCAGTAACACCCAGCTCTAAAGTGGGCGAGCTTACCTTTGAAGCAGCAGGTAAGCGCCGTAGGAGCTGCCGAAGGCTGCGATCTTTTGATTTTTCGCTGGGGACTCAAGTGTCAGCGCAAAGATCGCAGCCTCGCTTCACTCGTCAGCTCCTACGGGCCCGGTGGGAGCAAGCTTCCTCGCCACACAAGCCTTCAATCAACCTCCTCCCACCACCATATGCGTGAACGGCGCCACATACGCCTGCAACGTCACCAGCCCGCCCACCAGAATCGCCAGCACCACCGAGTGGAAAAACACGTAGCGCAGGATTTCGCCTTCGTGACCGTACCAACGGGTCGCGGTGGAGGCGACCACGATCGACTGGGCGTCGACCATCTTGCCCATCACCCCACCGGAACTGTTGGCCGCGGCCATCAACACCGGGCTGATGCCCAATTGCTCGGACGTGACCCGTTGCAAGCCGCCGAACAACACGTTGGAGGCCGTATCCGAGCCGGTCAGCGCCACCCCGAGCCAGCCCAGCAGGGTGCCGAACATGGGGTAGAAAATGCCCGTGGCGGCGAAGGCCAGGCCCATGGTCGCGTCCAGGCCCGAATACCGCGTGAGGAACCCCAGGGCCAACATCGCGACGATGGTGATCAGCGAGTAGCGCACCACCCAGAGCGTTCGCAGGTAGTGATGCAGCAGTTGTGGAATGGAATAGCCCATCAGCAAGCCACCGAGAATCGCTGCCAGGAAAATGCCGCTGCCCGTGGCGGTGAACCAGTTGAACTTGTAGACCGCTTCCTCGGTTTTAGGCTGGGGCACCACGGGCGGGACTTTTTCGATCTGCTGGTGAATGGTGCCGAAGGTCACCAGGGGCGAGAAGATCGGATTGGCCTCGCGCATCGGCTTGCCTTGGGGATCAAGCTTGGCTGATTGGGTCTGCGGGTCCAGCGCCGGACGGGTGTCGAACAGGTTCTTGAAGCTCTGGGTGCCCCAGGCGAACACGAACACCGTGAGGATGATCCACGGCATCCAGGCCCGTCCCACGGCGGGGCGGGCCTCGTTGGAAAACGCCGCGCTGGCGGTGGGTTTTTCATTCTCGCTGGCGTCGATCTTCGAGTCGTCGACCCGCCCGGACAACGCGGCGGAGGTGTGCACCGTGGCCGGTTTCCAGACCTTGAGGAAACCGGTGAGACAGGCCATGGAAATCAGCGCGGCGATGACGTCCACCAGCATCGGCCCGTGGTAGTTCGACACCAGGAACTGCGGGATGGCGAAGCTGACTCCGGCCACCAGGATCGCCGGCCAGACTTCCAGCATCTTGCGCCAGCCGGCGAAAGCCCAGATCAACCAGAACGGCACCAGTACCGAGAAAAACGGCAACTGCCGACCGACCATCATCGACAGCTCCATTTCATCCAGCCCGGTGACTTTGGCCAAGGTGATGATGGGCGTGCCCAGGGCGCCGAAGGCCACGGGCGCGGTGTTGGCGATCAGCGCCAGACCCGAGGCGGCCAAGGGGGAAAACCCCAGCCCGATCAGGATCGCGCCGGTCACCGCCACCGGCGTGCCGAAGCCCGCCGCGCCCTCGAAAAACGCGCCGAAGCAAAAGGCGATCAACAGCAGTTGCAAGCGCCGGTCGTCGGTGATGCGCGCGAGGGAGTCCTGCAGGACCTTGAACGAACCGTTCTCGGTGGTCAGCCGGTGCAGGAAAATGATGTTGAGCACGATCCAGCCGATGGGCAGCAGGCCGTTGGCCGCGCCATACAGCGCCGCCGAACCGGCCATGCCAGCGGGCATGCCGAAGGCGAAAATCGCGATCAGCAAGGCCGAGGCCAGGGCCAGCAAGGCCGCCAGGTGTGCCTTGACATGAAAAAACGCCAGGGACGCCAGCATCACCACCACCGGAACCGCCGCCAGGAGCGTGGACAGCACCGCATTACCGAAGGGATCGTAGACTTGTTGCCAGACCATGTTCCACCTCTGCTTTTTATTGTTGGAAGTGCAGGCCCCAGGGGGGATTGGCAGAAAAGTATAGGCGGGGATTGGGGAAGGGGATTGGGACCTTATGGCTCTGGTTATTAAGTGTGGGAGCGAACTTGCTCGCGATAGCGGTGGGTCAGTTGCGTGCTGATTGGCTGAAGCACCGCTATCGCGAGCAAGCTCGCTCCCACATTTTTTGCCTATGTTCCTGCTCAGGGGGATGCGCTATGTCGACGGGTGTGCTTCGACGTTGTCCAACGCGCGGTTCGCCAGCAATCCGCTGGGTTGACAAAGCACCTGTGGCTAGCGCGGATCAACGCTCACCTTCCTCCAGGCGAAGCCCGAGGCTCAAGTCATCGCAGTTTTGCGACCAGGCGACCAGCCAGTCGGGCATGGCGGGCGATTGTTCGGCCAGGCCCAGCTCGCGGATGAACTCAGCCGGTGCGATCGTGCCTTTGGCCGAGCGGAACAGGCCGCGCATGATCACCACCCCGACCACACGTCCCTGGCTGATGAAACGGTGCTCCATGAACGTCCATTTTTCGTCCCAGCCGAGCAGGCGGGTGTGCACCTCGAACATCTCGAACAGTTTCAATTCCCGCCTGAACTTGCCCCAGACATCCCCCACGATCGGCACCGCCCGGTTGCGTAACGCCACTTTGTAGGCGCCGCTGCGCAGCACGTAATCCATGCGTCCCACATCGGCCAACGTGAAGTAGCGTCCGTTGGTGACGTGGCGATTGAAGTCCAGGTCCAGCGGCCATACCCGCATGCGCACCACCGTGGTGCCCAAGGGCGCCGCCGGCTTGCGCCACGGGCGGCGGAACAGCATCAGCAACAGTCGGAACCAGAGATTCATAAGCAGGGCCGTGAAGAGGGAAAACGGCGCACTCTAGACCCCATGCAGGGAACGGGCTAGGTGCGAAAATGACGATTTGCGTGGCAATCGCGCATTTGGGGCATGTTCGAGCGGCTTTTGTGGCAGGGAGCAAGCTCCCTCGCCACAAAAGCGGTGCAGCGCTACAAAGGTGCAAGGCGCTCGTTCAGCCCTTCGCCGCCATCGCGGTCACTTCCACTTTCATGCCTTCAACCGCCAGCGCCGCCACACCCACCGCCGCACGCACCGGCCAAGGCTTGGCGAAGAAGCGTTTGTAGACCTCGTTGAACGCGGCGCGGTCAGCCATGTCGGTCAGGTAGATGGTCAGATGCAGGACCCGGTCCATGGAACTGCCGGCGCCCTCCAGGGCCTTCTTGAGGGCTTGCAGTGTGCATTCACTCTGCCGGGTGATGTCACCCAGTTCCAGGCTGCCGTCGGCGTGGGTGGGGATTTGCGTGGAAACCAGCAGGCCGCCGAAACCGGCGACGTCGGAGGAAATGGCGTCCGCATCCGGATCTGGAATAAACGTGATGTCTGGGTTGCTCATGCAAAGCCTCATGCTGGAAAAGAAAAATAACCGCCGCAGTTTACCGTCCCTTGCTGCGTCGTTCCTGCATTCCTTTATCCGCACGCTCCCAGCCCATCGCTTTGCACCCGCGTCTGATGTCGGCCTCCAGCGTCGTGATGCCACACAGGGCCACGTCGGCCACGGCGAAGCCACTGTCGAGTCTGACGGCGCTGATGCGCCTATAGGACTGCGCCGCCGCGGGCCCCCGAATCAACGTCCGCCCTGGGCTGGCCGTTGGGCTGTCAGCGCCGGTTCAAGGGTCGGTTGCGCGCCGTTCAGGCGTGCGGCCAGTTGTTGTGCCTGCTCCCATCCCAGCTCGGGCTCCAGCCAATCGAGTGCATCTTCGGCGCTGAAGGCCAGTACCCGCTGCTGCTGGTTGGCGATGTCGCCATACGTCACCAGGGCCAGGCCGTCACAGCCAAACGGCGTCTCGCTGGCCTGGGCCAGGGCGGCCAGGAAGATCGGGGTCGACTGCCGGGTGGTCGTGTAGATGAGGCGTTGCGCCTGGGAGGGCGAGGCCGGGGCTTGCGCCTCATACCAGCCTTCCACGGCGACCAGTACGCGGCCTTCGTGCTTGATGGAATCGAAGACTTTGGAGCGCATGACCAGATGCAAGGGCAGGTGCGTCAGCGGCGGCATCGTTCCCACCGACCAGATCGGCGACCAGCCCCAGCGAACCTTGATGCACTCCAAGTGCCCACGGCGACGGCGAATGGCGCTGACCTGCATGTTTGGCTTGATCAGGCTGTGCCGCTCTTGGGCCTTGGGCGGCGTCGTTACGTACAGGTCCAAGGGTGTCACGCGGGTACCGAAACGGCTGCCGGACGTGTCCCGCTGGGCGAAATACGCCAGGGAGTCTTTTGAAGAACCGTGTTGAACAAGACCGTCACACATAACGAAAACTCCCGGCAGTGAATCGCAAAGAAGCCTTGATATACCCGTTGTTCAAGCCGTGACGTCGAAGCGCGTCAGCGTGGCTTTCAGCGGTGTCATGTAGGTCCGAGGCGTAGCGAATGGCTTGGTTCGAAAATCCTCACGGCGGGGAGACGAGCGGACGATGAGGGAGCACCATCGCGAGCAAGCTCGCCCACAATGGATGTGGGGTGGGTCGGGATTTTCGGGTACACAGCCGACCCCCGGTGGGAGCGAGCTTGCTCGCGATAGCGGTGTATCAGCTTGCGGGGGTGTTGGCTGTGCTGACGCCATCGCGCCCAAGCTCGCTCCCATACCGTTGTGCATTGATGAAGTCCACGAACGCCCGCAACGGCGAGGGCAGGTAGCGACGACCGGGGTAGTAGAGGAAGGGCCCGGTGAAGCGCTGCCACCAGGGTTCGAGCACCGGTTCGAGGACACCGCTGTCCAGGTACGGTCGCAGCCAATCTTCGAACAGGTAGACGATGCCCAGACCGTCTACAGCGGCTTGCACCGACAGGTCAACCGCACCGCCAATGCGCGTGATCAACGGGCCGCTCGGGTCGACGCTAATGGTTTCGCCGTCACGTTCATACTCCCACAACGGCATGGCGCCGCTGGGGAACTTGCCCCGCAGGCACGCGTGTTCCAGCAGGTCTCTGGGATGTTCCGGCCTGCCCCGGGCATCGAGGTACGCCGGTGCGGCGGCCGTGGCGAAGCGCTGGAAGCGGGGGCCGATGGGGATGGCGATCATGTCCTGCTCAAGGCGTTCGTCGTAGCGAATGCCCGCGTCACAGCCGGCCGCGAGCATGTCGACGAAGCTCTCTTCGGTAACCACTTCCAGGCGAATGTCGGGATAGCTGTTCAGGAACGGCGTGATGATCGCCGGCAACACCAGCCGGGCCGCGCTGACCGGTACGTTCAGCCTGAGGGTGCCCGAAGGACGGTCGCGAAAGTCGTTGACCACGTCCATCGCCGCCTCGACCTCGCCCAGGGCCGGGACGATGCGCTCCATCAACCGGGCACCGGCCTCGGTCGGTACCACGCTGCGGGTGGTGCGGTTGAGCAGGCGCACGCCGAGCCGGCTTTCCATTCGGCGTACGGCATCGCTGAGGCTCGACGCGGACTTGCCGCTCAGCCGCGCGCCTTCACGGAAGCCCTTCGCATTGACCACGGCCACAAAGGCCAGCAAGTCTTGAATGTCCGTCGCCATTGTTCTCTCCGCCGTACAACCCGTGCTGATTGCACCTGATTATCAAGGGAATGGTCAACGCCTATAGTCGGCCCACTCACATTGATCCGAGGGCGACGAGATGAACATTGCAAGCAAGGCAGGCAGCTTTTTACTGGGCGATCGCACGGTCAATCGCATGGGCTACGGTGCGATGCAGTTGGCGGGGCCCCAGGTCTTCGGCCCGCCCAAAGACCCGGCGGCCGCCATCGCCGTGCTGCGCGAAGCCTTGGCGAGCGGGGTCAACCACATCGACACCGCCGATTTCTACGGGCCCCATGTCACCAACCAACTGATCCGCGAAGCGCTGCACCCTTATGCCCAGGACCTGGTCATCGTGACCAAGGTCGGTGCCGTGCGCGGTGCCGATGCATCCTGGAACCCGGCCCACAGCCCCGCCGAGCTGACCCGGGCGGTCCACGACAATCTGCGCAACCTGGGGGTGGAGGTCCTGGACGTGGTCAACCTGCGGGTATGGGGCGATATGCATTCGCCCACGGAAGACTCCATCGAAGAATCGTTCACGACACTGGCGCAGCTGCAGAGCCAGGGCCTTATCCGTCACCTGGGCCTGAGCAACGTCACGGCCACGCAGGTCAAGCAGGCCCAGGGCATTGCCAAGGTGGTCTGCGTGCAGAACCACTACAACCTGACCCATCGCGACGACGAACACCTCATCGCCGACCTGGGCCGGCAGGGCATCGCCTATGTGCCGTTCTTCCCCTTGGGCGGCTTCACACCGTTGCAGTCGCAAACCCTTTCCAGCGTGGCGGCGCGCTTGCAGGCGTCACCGCTGTGCGTGGCCCTGGCGTGGTTGCTGCAACGTGCGCCGAACCTGCTGCTGATTCCCGGCACGTCGTCCCTGGCGCACCTGCGGGAAAACCTCACGGCGAGTGAGCTGAAGATCCCCGCGCCGATGATTGCCGAGCTGGACGCGTTGGTTTAGTGGCCTGAAAGACCAGCGTCTCGCCAGCAACGGCGCTGACCGGGCTGACGCCGGCGGGATACCGGCGCAAGTTCGGGCGCGTATGACGCCGGTCAATCCGGCGTCTTGTCGGTTTCGTTGCGATGGTGTTCCGGCCAGCTGTCGACGGGGTGGGCACGGTCTTCGTTGAACATCTCCGTGAGCAGCGCATTGGCGCGTCGGTAGGCGTCGTGGCGGAACGTGAGGTCGTCTTCCGGCTGGGCGACGATCTCCGCCAGCATCTTGAGGTTCAGCCGCCGGAACTGATCCGCCCGTTCACGCGCTTCGTAAGCCCCGACCCCCATGTGCTCCAGCGCACTGCGACCCAATGCCAGCGCACTCTCGAAGGTTTCCCGCTCGGCCGCCTCCACACCCATCTGCCGCAGGGTGATGAGGTGGCTCATGTCCCGCGCCCGCACGATCAGTTGCAAGGCGGGGAAGTGCTCCTGGGCCAGCCGGGTCAGCGTCAGGTTGTCTTCCTGGTTGTCGATCGCGTTGATCAACACCACCGCTTGGGCCGCGCCGGCCGCATGCAGCAAGTCGAGGCGCGTGGCATCGCCATAAAAGACTTTCACCCCGAACTTGCGTAGCGTCTCGATGTTGTCAGGGTCGTGATCCAGTACCACCACGTCGACGCCGCAGGACATCAGCAGGCGTCCGGCGATCTGCCCGAAGCGGCCGAACCCGGCGATGATCACCCGTGGGGTCTGCTGGTCGACGAGGTCGGATTCGCGTTTGTTTTTCCGGGTGACGGACTCGAAGCGATCCAGCAGCAGGATCAACAAGGGCGTCAGGCACATGGACAAGGCCACCGCCAGGGTCAGGCTCTTGCCCCATTGATCGGTCAGGATGCCGGCCACGGTCGCCGCGCCAAACACCACGAAGGCGAACTCGCTGCCCTGGCCCAGCAACACCGCCTGCCAGGAGCGCTGGCCGGCGGGGACGTTGAGGAAGCGGCCCGCCATCTTGATCACCAGCAGCTTGATCAGGATGAAACCCAGGGTCAGGGTGATGACTTTCAGCGGTGCGTCGACCAGGGTGCCGAAATCGATCGACATGCCGACGCCGATGAAAAACAGACCCAACAGCAGGCCCTTGAAGGGCTCGATGTCGCTCTCCAGGGCATGTCGGTATTCGGAGCTGGCGAGCAGCACCCCGGCGAGGAACGCGCCCATGGCCATCGACAGGCCAGCTTCCTCCAGCAGAAAGCCGAAGCCGAACACCAGAAAAAGCGCGACGGCACTGAAAATCTCCCGCAAGCCTGAGCGTGCGGCGAAGCGCAGCAGCGGTCGCGTCACGTAGCGCCCCAACAGCACGACGATGGCGATGGCGGCGACGATTTTGCCAATTGATAGCAACAGCGCGGTGCCCGAAGGTGTATCACCGTGGGCCGACAACAACGGGATCATCGCCACCAGCGGAATCGCCGCGATGTCCTGGAACAGCAGCACGGCAAAGCTGCTGCGCCCGACCGCGGTGGCGGTCAGGTTGCGTTCGCTCATGGCCTGCATGGCAATGGCCGTGGAGGACAGGCTCAGGGTCAGGCCGACCAGCAACGCTGCCGTCCAATTCAGGCCCAAGGCCGTGCAGAACAAGCCAATGGCAGTGCCACAAGCGAGCATCTGCAGGGCACCGCCACCAAACACCATCCGGCGCAGGGCCCAGAGCCGTTTGGGGTCGAGCTCGAGGCCGATGATGAAAAGCATCAGCACTACGCCGATTTCAGCGAACTCCAGGATGGCCTTGACGTCGGTAATCAGCTTCAGCCCCCACGGGCCGATGATGCACCCGGCCAATAGATAACCCAACACCGGGCCCAGGCCGAATCGAACGGCAATCGGTACGATCAGCGTCGCCGAGGCCAGGTAGATGAGCATTTCAATCAGGCTGTGAGTTTCCACTTCAATCTTCCTTCCAGGCGGCCAGGCGAGCGGCATAGTGTTCGATCTGGGCGTGTTGGGCATCCGCTTCGGCGGCATAGGCGCCATGCACGACGACCGGTTCCAGCCAGCGCATGCCGCAATAGATGGCCGTGGCGTGGAGGGGTTGGGCCAGCGCGGCAAAACCCGGGTAGTCGCCGATCTGGAAATGCGCCTGATCGCCGCCGGTGGTCACGGCCCACAGCAGGCGCTTGTCCTTGAGAACCGTGGTGCCTTTGCCATAGGCCCAGCCGTGGGTGAAGACTTTATCGATCCACAGTTTCAGCAAGGGCGGGGAGCTGTACCAGTACATCGGGTGCTGGAGGACGACAAGCTCTGCTTGTTCCACCGCGCGCTGTTCCGCCTCGACGTCGATATCGAAGTCGGGATAAAGCGCATAGAGCGAACGTATGACCACGTCCGGGTGGCTCGATGCTCGCTTGAGCATCTGCTGATTGACCCGCGACTGGTCGGGGTAGGGGTGCGCGTAAATGATAAGAATCATCGGTGAACTCCTTGGTTTGGCTCCGTCGATTCTTGTCTGTCGTGGGCGCGAACGATGGCACTGGGTCGAGCGATACAAACAAGAGCGCCTTCCCGGGACAGGGGAGAGGCCGGAAAGGCCGGACATCCTACCGAGGAAGGCGCCGATTGTTTAGCGCGGATCGACACATCGGGACTTTCAGTCAAGCGGCAGCGAGACCCTGGCCTCCAATCCGCCACCCTTGCGATTGCGCAGGGTCAGCGTCCCGCCATGCTCCAGCACCGTCGCCCGGGCCGCCGACAGGCCGAGCCCGACGCCGCCGGTGTGCTTGTTGCGAGAACCTTCGATGCGAAAGAACGGCGTGAAGACTTGCTCAAGGTATTGGGCGGCGATGCCAGGTCCTCGGTCCAGGATGCGGATGTCCACACGGTGGGCGTCGGCTTCGAGTCGAACCGTCGGCTCGCCGCCATATTTGATCGCATTGTCGATCAGGTTGACCAAGGCACGCTTGATGCCGATGGGCCGACCGACATACACCAAGCGCTGGGTGCCTTCGAACCCAACCTCCGTGCCGGCGTCCTTGAGATCATCGACGAGGGTGTGCAGCAGCTCGGCCAGGTCGAACGCGGTGGCATGTTCAAGCCGGGCATCGTCGCGAAAGAACTCCAGGGCCGAGTTGACCATCGCCTGCATTTCGTCCACGTCCCTGAACAAACGCGATTGCTGCTCGGCATCCTCGATGAACTCCCCGCGCAGGCGCATGCGGGTCAGCGGCGCGCGCAAGTCATGGGAGATGGCGGCGAGCATCTGGGTGCGGTCCTGCAGGAAGTGCTTGAGCTGGGCCTGCATGGCGTTGAACGCGAGGATCGCCTGGCGGATTTCGTGGGGGCCGATGACCGGAATCGGTGGCGCCTGGTGATCGACGCCAAAGCGTCGGGCGCCTTCGGCGAAGCGTTCCAGCGGTGCGGCCAGGTGCCGGGTGGCGATCAGCGCGACGATCAAGGTCGAGAGCAGAATCAGCGCGATGATGATCCCGTTGCGCGCCCATTCGCTCAGCCCCCAACTGCGCGACGGCACGGAGAAGATCACCCACGAATGGTCGGTCAGTTCGATGATCACCGCGTAGCGCGCATCCGGTTGGCCGGCCGGCCAGTCGCCCGGTTCGTAGGCCTCGATCCTGGCGTCCGGCCGGCCCAATTGCTGGCGCAGGAGCACCGAACCCTCACTGAACTCCGGGTCGTCGATCACCGGCAAGCGCGCCTCTTCATGCCGCTGCAACCAGTGCGCGTCGAACGCCTGGTCGCTGGCGGCCGCGGCAATCGCGGGGCGTTGTGCGGGGGCGACGGAGTCGATGATGCGGGTGATGGCGGCGGCCCTTTCCATCAGGCCGGTTTCCATGAGGGGAGGGCGCGCCCAGGCACCGGCCAGCAGGCTGAACAGTTCGTTGAGGGCCAGCAAGGTCAGCATGGCGATCATGGTGGTCAGGGCGATCCAGCGCGCCACCGTGTCCCGTGGACGTTGAGCGCTCGAGCGCGAGGGTTTCATCGTTTCACCACGTGAGGGCTGAAGAGGTAGCCGCTGTTGCGCACCGTGCGGATCATCGATGCACCGGTGATGTCGGTCTCCAATTTGCGCCGCAGGCGGCTGACCTGGACGTCGATGCTGCGGTCGAACGCCTCGAAGGTTTCGCCGCGGGCCAGGTCCAGCAACTGTTGGCGAGTCAGCACCCGGCGCGGGTGTTCGGCAAACACCAGCAGCAGTTCGAACTCGCCGGTGGACAGCGGGATCATGACCTTGTCCGGTGAGCGCAGCTCGCGGCGGGTGACGTCCAGTTGCCAGTTTTCGAACTCCAGGATGGGCCGGGAGGCGTCGCTCGACGCGGCCCTGGCTTCACCGGTGCGCCGCAGCACGGCACGCACCCGGGCCAACAGCTCCCGCGCATCGAAGGGCTTGGTCAGGTAATCGTCCGCCCCCAGCTCCAGGCCGACGACGCGATCACTCAACTCGCCCATGGCGGTGAGCATGATGATGCCGACCGTGTGCTCGGCCCGCAGCCGTTGGCACAGCACCAGCCCGTTGTCGCCCGGCAACATGACGTCGAGGATGATCAGGTCTGGTACCCGGCGCTCCACCGCCTGCCACAGGGCGTTGCCGTCGGCGGCCACATCCACGCTGTAGCCATGTTGTTCGAGGAACTTGCGCAAGAGGGCGAGGACTTCGAGGTCATCGTCCACCAGTAATAAATGGCTCACGGCGGGCACGCAGGGTAATGAATACAGGAGCGGATACTAGGGTCAATCCAAGGCCCGCGTCATATATTTCAACCCGGTAATAAAGTTGCCAGCGGGCAATATTCCGGAAATCTGCGGGCAAGAAAACGGCGGCAGGATGGCCTCAATGTCGGTCAGTAAAAGATAGCCGGTCCCACACAGAACCTGTGGCGAGGGGATTTATCCCCGCTGGGTTGCGAAGCAGCCCCAAAACTGTCGACTCAATGAACCAGACACACTGGGATGTTTGGTTTGAGGGTCGCTTCGCAACCCAGCGGGGATAAATCCCCTCGCCACAAGAGCTGTGTCTGGCACTGTTTCTTAGTTGATTGGCAGCATCCCATTCCTCGCCGAGATCACCCTGTATGCCAATCACCAAGCCCGCTCCGTCGTTCGTTCGATCCACCCTCGTGGTTGTATTGGCGGCACTCGCCAGCGGTTGCGCCAGTACGCCCGCTGCAACGCCGGGCTCGTGTGAAAGCGCGACCTACACCGTTTACGATCCCGCAGAACCGGTTAACCGCGGCATATTCGCCTTCAACCGAACCGTGGATGACTATGCGCTGGCCCCGGTGGCCCGTGGTTATCGCAAGCTGCCGGAGATGTTCCAGGCCGGCGTCCACAACTTCGTGGCGAACTTCGGCGAGCCCAAGGTGTTCATCAACGACCTGCTGCAAGGCAATGCCCAACGCTCGGTCAACACACTGGGCCGTTTCGTGATCAACACCACCGCGGGCATCGTCGGGCTGATCGACGTGTCGGGCAAGCTGGGCATCGAGCGCCACAAGGCCGATTTCGGCCAGACCTTCGGCGTCTGGAACCTCGCCCCCGGGCCCACCGTGGAACTGCCGTTGCTGGGCAGCGCCAACCTGAGGGACGCGACGGGCAAAGTGCTGAGTTTTGCCGTCGATCCGTTCGGCGACAACAGCAGCACCGTCGACACTCTAGGCACGATCAACACCGTCGGTGGCGTTATCGATGGCCGTGCCGAAGCATTGCCTCTGACCGACGCGTTGCAGGCCGAACCGGATTATTACGCGGCGCTTCGTGATGCCACGGCGCAGCGGCGTGCCGAATTTGTCGCGCAGGGCAAGTTGGGAGCGGTGGTGGAGGACAACCCCCAGTGCCAGGATGGAGCCGCTGCCGATGAATAACCAGGCGTTGGTCTTGCATCGGCGAATGCGCTCGCTCGAGCCGGATGTATTGCACTGTCGGGAAGTTGAATTGCGCTTGGCCGAGGATGGGCGCCATGTGCTGCTCAACCGTTATGTCGAGTTGTATCGCCATGAACACGTCAGTTGGTGCGCCATCCAGCAACATCGGGTGTCGTTGCCGAAGATGGTGCGCTGGTTGGTCGATAACGGCGAACAGGTGAAGGATTAGTGGCAATTTGCTCTTGAATACAGCGGTACATCGGGGGCGGATACCATGAAACATTTTTACATAATTACGCATGAATAATGGTTGTACGACGTCGTATCTAATATGTTCGACTGTGGCCGTTTCTCACAAAAAAAATAAACGGAGATTCCATCCATGACGAGCATCCCTTCCGCTGAAGGCAAGGCTGCGGCGCCCGTGCAAGGCCGCTTCGTGCGCCTGCTCAAGCTTCTCGGCCCCGGCATCATCGCCGTTCTTTCCTGGCTGGGCGCTGGCGACCTGATCACCTCATCCGTGGCCGGAGCGAACTACGGCTACGCCATGATGTGGGTGCTGGCGGTCTCTCTGCTGCTGCGCTACCTGATCGTCAACATCATCGCGCGCTTCCAGCTCTGCAATAACCAAGGCATGACCATCCTGCAAGGCTATGCCCAGCTCAATCCGTTTTTCGCCTGGTTCCTGCTGGTGTATGCGCTGCTCATGGGGCACCTGATGAATGCCTACATGATCAAGGGGGCTGGCGAAGCCTTGGCCATGTTGCTCAAGGTCGACTATCCACTGCTGTGTTCGGTGGCGGTGGTCCTGGCGGTGTGGATGCTCGTCGGGCGCAATATCTATTCGATGATCGAAGGCGTGATGAAAGGCCTGCTGGCGATCATGACGTTGGCGTTCCTGGCCCTGGCGGTGATGTCCGGCCCGGATGTCGCGGGCATCGTCAAAGGCACCATCGGCTTCAGCATTCCGCCCGACGAAGGCGTGCACGGTGCGCTGCTGGTGGCCGTCTCGGTGATCGGTGCGGTGGCCGGTTCCATCGCCAACTTCGTCCATCCGTATGTCATGCGCCAGAAGGGCTGGGTGGGGCCTGAACACAAACGTATCCAGCGTAACGACCTGCTGTTTGCGGTGTTTGTCGGGATCATCATCAACCTGGCGATCTGGATCGTCGGTGCGGAAATCCTGCGACCCAAC
This sequence comes from Pseudomonas sp. NFACC13-1, assembly GCF_900104425.1. Lineage (NCBI taxonomy): Bacteria > Pseudomonadati > Pseudomonadota > Gammaproteobacteria > Pseudomonadales > Pseudomonadaceae > Pseudomonas > Pseudomonas sp. NFACC13-1. The sequence goes on from NZ_FMXV01000007.1 coordinate 115,519, forward strand.
GGCATCGAGGTCAAAACCCTGGGCGATCTGGGCAAGGCCCTGGAAATGTTCTTCGGCTCGATCGGTTGGTACGTGTTCTTTGTCGGTGTGTTCGCCACGCTGTTCGCCAGCATCTCTGGCAAGACCACGGCGTTTCCGATGCTGATCACCGATGCCTTCCAGCACGTGCGGCCCGAGCGCCGGGAGCGTTACGGCAAAGAATTCCACCATGATCCGATGCACAAATGGTTCATGCTGTTCGTTCTCGTAACGCCGCTGATCTGGTCGCTCCCCGGCATGCCGGACTTCGTCACGCTGACCATCGGCGTCAACGCGCTGAACATCATCGGCTTGCCGGTGATTTCCCTGGGCCTGCTGATCATGTCCAACCAGAAGTCCCTGCTGGACAAGGAATATCGCAACAACCTGTTCGAGAACATCGCGCTGATGTTTGCCACCGGCCTGGCGTTGTGGGTCGCGTTCCAGCTGGCGGTCGATCTGTTTACCTGAGATGCGGTCATCTGCAACTTTCGGGGGCTGCTAGACTTTATCGTCCAGTCCCTTTTGGAGAAGCGGAATGAACAATAAAAACAGGATCTGCCTCTGGTACGACGGCGATGCCCAGGAAGCGGCGCAGTTCTACGCCAAAACGTTTCCCGACAGTGCGGTGAATGCCGTCCATCAGGCCCCGGGCGATTATCCGTCGGGCAAGGAGGGTGATGTGATCACGGTGGATTTCACGGTGATCGGCATCCCTTGCATCGGCCTCAACGGCGGACCGGTGTTCAAGCACAGCGAGGCCTTTTCATTCCAGATTGCAACTGAAGACCAGGCCGAAACGGACCGCTTGTGGAACGCGATCATCGACAACGGCGGCCAGGCCAGCGAGTGTGGCTGGTGCAAGGACAAGTGGGGCTTGTCGTGGCAGATCAGCCCGCGTGTGTTGCTTGAAGCGGTCGCCAGTCCTGACAAGGCCGTCGCCAAGCGGGCCTTCGAGGCCATGATGACAATGACCAAGATCGACATCGCGGCGATTGAAGCGGCGGTGAAAGGCTAGCCGGCGCAGCACTTTCATTCCCCTGTGGGAGCGAGCTCGCTCGCGATGGCGTCGGCACAGCCAACAGTGATGCAAGCTGACCCACCGCCATCGCGAGCAAGCTCGCTCCCACACTCGATCATCGGTGGCTTTGATTTTTCGGCTTGCCTGGATCTCCTGTGGGAGTGAGCTCGCTCGCGATGGCGCCTACACATTCAGCTCAGTTCATCACGGGGTGGCCTCAGGCAACCTGGCAATCACCTTGATCTCGAACTGAAAACCATACAACCACGTCACGCCCACCGCCGTCAGTGTCGGATGGGGCGCGCTGCCCCAGAATTCGGGCACAACGCTCCAGATCCGTTCGAAGGTCGACTCGGGATCGACCATGAACACCGTCACATCCACCACATCGTCAAAGCTGCAGTCGGCCGCGGCCAGGATCGCCTTCAGGTTGTTGAACGCCAGCCGTACCTGAGCTTCCAGGCCAGGTTCCGGCGAACCGTCGGCGGTGCTGCCGACTTGCCCCGATACGAACAGGAAACCATTGGAACGAATCGCCGGTGAATAGCGATTGCGCTCATACAGTGCCTGGCGTCCGGGCGGGAAAACTACATCGCGCTGTGTCATGAAATACCTCCATCAAAGAGTGGGTTCCAAACGATGAACTCACTCTAGGGGCTTGTGTCCTGGCGATAAACGAGCAACCTTGGCGATCACTGTTTGTAAATTCCAAACAATCGGATCGATACCTGGGGCAGAAATGGATCGTTTTGATGCGATGCAAGCGTTCGTGCGAGTCGTGGAGGCGGGCAGCTTCACCAAGGCGGCGGAAACCCTGCACATGAGCAAGACCACCGTGACCCAATTGGTGCAGCAGCTCGAGGCACGGTTGCGGGTCAAGTTGCTCAACCGCACCACGCGCAAGGTCAATGTCACCGCCGACGGTGCCCTTTATTACGAGCGGGTGATCCGTTTGCTGGCCGACATGGACGATGCCGAGACCAGCGTCTCCAGCGCCCAGGCGCTACCCCGCGGGCGCTTGCGGGTGGACGTGCCGAGCCCGCTGGCAGTGATGATCCTGGTACCGGCCTTGCCGGCGTTCTATGAGCGTTATCCGGACATCCAGATCGACATGGGCGTCAGTGATCGCATCGTCGACATGATCGATGAAAGTGTCGATTGCGTGGTGCGCGGCGGTGAGCTGATGGATCAGTCGCTGGTGGCCCGGCGCGTCGGCGATCTTGCCCTGGGCGTCTTCGCCGCCCCGAGTTACCTGGCACGGTTCGGTCGACCCGCGCATCCGCGTGAACTGGAAGATTCGCACCATCGCACCGTGGGTTTCCTGTGGGCGCGCACTGGTAAATCCCTGCCTTACGCCATGCGCCGTGGCAGTGAACTGCTTCACGTCAAAGGGCGCTACGCCCTGGCCATCGACGACGGTAACGCCTACCTCGCCGCCGGTCTGGCGGGGCTGGGCGTGCTCTGGTTGCCGGCGTACATGTCCCGGCGTCACCAGGCGCAAGGCGAGTTGGTGCAGTTGTTCGAAGACTGGCACCTCGACCCGATGCCGCTCTACGTGGCGTATCCGCCGAATCGCCACGTCAATGCCAAGCTGCGGGTGTTCATCGATTGGGTGGTGGAACTGATGGCGCAGCATGCGCCTATCATTGATCGACCGGTTTCGTGAAATTGTCTGTCCAGTTGTAGAGGAGATGCACAATGGACCGATTCGGCGTTTGCGCTCACCCGAGGCTATGCGCATGATCGTGAGGGGACGGGGCGGTCTGAGGAATAGATGCAACGTGCTCCACCGTCATCGCGAGCAAGCTCGCTCCCACAGTTGATGTTGGGTGCACGCCAATTCCGGGTTCACAACCACCCCCTGTGGGAGCGAGCTTGCTCGCGATGACGGCAGCCCATTCAACACCCTTGCAAGCAGGCCCGCCGCTTGCGCGAGCAGGCCCCTCACAACTGATCCTGTGTTATTCCTTGAGGAAGGTCAGCAGATCCTGATTCAGCCGGTCCTTGTGCGTCTCGGTCAAGCCGTGCGGTGCGCCAGGGTAGACGATCAGCCGGGCGCCTTTGATCAGCGCCGCCGAGGCCCGTCCTGCTGCGTCGATGGGCACGATCTGATCGTCATCGCCATGGATGACCAGGGTCGGCACGTCGAATTTCTTCAGGTCGTCGCGGAAGTCCGTCGCCGAGAACGCCGCAATCGAGTCATAGGTATTCTTGCTGCCACCCTGCATGCCCTGCATCCAGAACGATTGGATCAACCCCTGGGATGGTTTGGCACCCTTGCGGTTGTAGCCGTAGAACGGGCCCGAGGCGATGTCCAGGTACAGCTGCGAACGGTTCTCCAGGGACGCCTTGCGCAGGCCGTCGAACACCTCGATAGGCAAGCCGCCGGGGTTGGTTTCTGTCTTGAGCATCAACGGTGGCACCGAAGAAACCAGCACGGCTTTCTTCACCCGACCGGTACCGTGGCGACCGATATAACGCGCCACTTCACCACCCCCCGTCGAGAAGCCCACCAGCGTCACGTTCTTGAGATCCAGCGCTTCAATCACCGCCGCCAGGTCGTCGGCGTAGTGGTCCATGTCGTTGCCTTCCCAAGGCTGACTGGAGCGGCCATGACCGCGACGGTCGTGAGCAATCACCCGATAGCCTTTCGAAGCGAGGAACATCATCTGGCCTTCCCAGCTGTCGGAGTCCAGCGGCCAGCCGTGGCTGAAGGTCACGACCTGGCCATCACGCGGGCCCCAGTCCTTGTAATACAGCTGAACGCCATCCTTGGTGGTGATGTAGCTGGCGGACTGGATCACGCTGCCGACAGCGGATGCGCTTGCAGCGACCTGGACCGGCGACGCGGCCTCGGCGCTGAGGGTGGCCAATGCCAGGGTCGCGACAGCCAGGGTGCGGTTGAAGGTGTTCATCGTGTCTCTCTCCATAAGGTCGGTTTGATCTGCGGCGATGGTCATCGATCGCGTTGGTGGGCAGATTAGAGAGAGAGGCCGGTGACGAGAACGGCGTGGGCATCGATAGCAACTATAGGAAAATCGGATAGCTGCGTTTCGCTTCGGTTGCGAGGTGAACAGGCGTGGCTGAGCGCCGTTGCCGTCAGTGTTTGCATGGGCCCATGGGATGCTAATTCACACGGCTGAAAGCGGTAATGTTTTCAGCCCATTTGGCGTGTGAATATGCGCAAGCAGGTAGGGGGCCGAAGGTGCTTGCAGTGCATGAAGATGAACCGGGCCAGAAAAGCTCATGGCCGTCAGGATCGCTTTGATTTTCTCCGGCTCCGTATGAAAGACATCCAGTGCCAATAGCGAGCAGCCCTTGTCCTGGAGTGTGTCCGTCGGATGAAGCCCCGGCGCCCATTGGATGAGGGTGGGGACCGATCCGGCCATGGGGAGACTTCCATCAGCCGGAATGGTTATTTGCCAATTCAATGTTCCTCTCGCCATGGGTTCGACAGATCCGACAACGCCGTGGCAGGCATCACGCGCCGTATGGATATCATCGGTGCGTGCAACCCAGGTCGCCAGGCGTGCAGGCGAATGGGGATCCAGTTGATCAAGGCCGAACCAGCGTGCCCGATCCGGACGCATGGCGGCCGGGTCCACGGCAATCACTTCGAGGTAGAGCCCGGGGCCAAGGTGGAGCAGCCTGTTATGGGTGCCCATGCGTGAATGGACGCCGCCCGGCTGAAGGTCTACGCCCAACGCACCCGTCACGAACGCGCAGCCGGTATCGAGGTCCGCTGCCACGATGACCAGGTGATCAATAGTGGTTTTCATGGGGCATTCGTCCATCCGTGGGAAGTCTCTGCAATTATCAACCAAAAGAAGGCATCGGCCCCAACGAGTGCAAGATCCACATCACCGCCGCCACGGCGGCCAGCACCGCAACCACCATGCTGATACACACCCATTTAAGGATTTTCAACCCTTTCGACGGCTGGGACGTAAGGGCGAGAGCCTCTTCCGAAAGCCTCATTTTTTCGGCGCAGCGCGGGCAAGCAGCGTCTTCGTCAAGAATGACGGACCTGCATTGATCACAGATTTTCATGGGTCGAGGCTCATAAGAAGGGGGCCCATCCTGGGCGGGTAAAAGCGGGCGGTGCCCGAGCAAAACCCGTGGCAGCCGTCGCTTAATATTTGTAGACGATGCAGCTCGTTCTAGTCCCAGTCCTCGTCATCCATGTCGTCCTCGATCACCTGGGCCTTATGGCCGCGCAGGTAATTCTCCAGGGGATCGATAGGATTCATGTGGGCTGGGTCGCAGGGAGGAGGGCGAAAGGGGAGCGCCGCGTATCCGGTTCGCGCTGATCCTACACCAAGGTCCAGAGGTTGCTAAGGGGTGGAATGTGGACTGCGTCAACTGCCAGGCAAGTGTTTGGGTCTATGCTTACCTTGCCCCTCTTGAATCAGGCCCACCCATGCACGAACACCGAACGGTCCACAAGGAGTACGCGTGAGACATTCGATATCGGCTGCAGCGCTGCTTTGTCTCTTGCTCGGCACGGTTGCCAGGGCCGAGCAGTATCAGATCGTCACCGAAGAATGGGCACCGTACAACTATCAGGAAAACAACCGGCTCACCGGCATGACCACCGAGATCGTCCGGGCCATCATGGCACTGACCGGGGATGACTTCGAGGTATTGCTGCAACCCAGCATGCGTGCCACCCAAATACTCAAGCACCGCCCCAAGACCATCATGTACTCCCTGTTTCGCACGCCGGAACGCGAGACGTTGTACAAATGGGTCGGGCCTATCGTAGAAGAGTCCATCCACCCCTATCAACTGGCCAAGGCGCCGCCGGTGAATTCCCTGGAACAACTGCTGCACGCCCCGCAGATCACCACGCGACATGCCGGCCTGGTGCCGACGATGCTGTTGTCCCTGGGCTTTAACAACCTGGACAAAAGTGCCACCGAAAGCAAGCTGCTCTATCGCATGCTGCTTGCCGGACGCACCGACATCATCGTCGGCGACACCGATGCAGGCGTGGCCTACTACAGCCGCCAGTTGAACATCGCACCGGGCACGCTGCGGAAAATTCCTCTCGAGCTTTATCGTTCGTCGTTGTATATCGCTTTTAGCTTGGACTCTGAAGACGAAGTGATCGCGGCGTGGACCAAGGCTTTGGAGCAGTTGCGCCGATCAGGGGAGCTGGAGCGGATTCAGCGGCGGTATGAAGGGCAGGTCGGGCCATAAAAGCGCATTCAGACGATTAGCACCACCTTACCCTGGAGACCGCCGCGTGAAGCTCGCCGATGCGCAGCCGAGGCTTCGGCCAGCGGATAGGTGCTGTCTATAACGACACGAAGGGTACCGTTATCGAGCAGGCGTCCGGCCTCCGCCAATTGCGCGCCATTGGAACGCACCTGTGTCGAGGACACCGTGATCGCGCAATGGGCTGCTTCATCATGCCCCGAGAAGCCCAGGGGGTTGACCAGGAAGAGCGCGCCACCCTGCTTGATGACGCTCAGAAAGCGTTCCATGTTCGGGCCGCCGACAGCATCGATCACCAGATCCACATCATGTGCGACCGTTTCGGCAGCGCCCTTGGTGTAATCGATAAACTCATCCGCTCCCAGGCTGCGAAGCAGCGCCTCGTGCTTGCCGGAAGCGACCGCGATCACGCGCGCACCTTTCCATTTGGCAACCTGAACCGCCAGATGCCCCACGCCACCTCCAGCGCCATTCACCAGGACTGTCCTGCCTTCGAGCGGGACGGGGGTATGTGGAAACGACTGGAAGGGGTTCGGCAAGTCATGGCTGGGATCAATCAGAAACTGCCACACAGTGAGCAGCGACATCGGCACACCCGCTGCCTGGACATGATCGATACCCTTGGGTTTGAAGGCCAGTTCGGATTCAGGGACGCAGACATATTCGGCATAGGCGCCGCTGCCTTTCATGAGATCTTCCGGGAAACGCACCATTGCGAACACTTCGTCACCAACGCTGATCCCGCCAACCTCGTCGCCGACCGCGGCAACGACGCCGGATACATCGGTGCCCAGGATCAGCGGAAAGGTTGGATGGGGTTGCCACTCAGGCGGCAGCGCCCGATAGCCGTCACGCAGGTAGAGGTCTGGTGGGTTGAGGCTTGCCGCATGGATGCGGACCAGTACTTCGCCGGCTTTCGCCATGGGCCGAGGCGCATCTTCGTAATGCAATACGTCCGGGCCACCGAATTCGTGCAGCCGCACCGCTTTCATCATCTCGTTCATCACAATAACCTCACTCAGAGATTTAGCCTGGATGACCAATGTAGGATGATTCTGCAGGATTGATAATGGTGCCTGGTTTCGTTTTAATCATGCCATGAAGGAACAAATTGGTTTCGAGAGCCTGACTGGCTTAATCGCATTCGCCCGCGCGGGCTCCTTGGGCAGCTATACAGCCGCAGCCCGGTCCCTGTCTGTTTCTCCCTCTGCGATCAGCAAAAGCATCCAGCGGCTGGAACGTCATTTCGGCTTTTCCCTTTTTACCCGTACGACACGCTCGCTGAGTTTCACCGCCGAAGGTCGCGAACTGCATGAGCGTGTGTTGCAGCTGTTGCGCCATGCCGAAGAGATCGAACAGGTGGCGAAGTCAGCACGTTCCGAACCCGCAGGCACCTTGCGAATAGCGACATCCCTGCCGATCGGTCTGCACATGATCGCTCCCGTCATTACGGCGTTCCGCAAGCTCCACCCAAAGGTAATGATCGACTTGCGGCTGAGCGACCACATCGTGGACCTGGTCGAAGAGAGCATCGATCTTGCAGTCCGGATCGGCGATCTCCCGGATTCGTCCCTGCTGTCGCACCGACTCTCGCCGTACAGGCTCTGCTGCTATGCGTCGCCTGATTATTTGGCCAGGTGCGGTACCCCCCGGCATCCCGATGAGCTGGTGGGGCACGAAACGGTCAACCTGCGCTATCAAAACACAGGGCAGGTGTTTCGCTGGCCGTTCCGAATGGCGGGCAAGGAGATTGAGATATTGCCGTCGTCTCCTATCGTCGTTGACGCAAGCGAAGCCGTCATCGCGACGATTGCGGCGGGCGCAGGCATCGGAATGGCCGCGAGTTTCATGGCTGCCCCCTGGGTGAGGCGCCAAGAGTTGATCCCGATCCTGTCCGATTTTGCCGTGGACCGACACAACGTCACGGCCATATGGCCCGAGAGTCGGCGCACCAACCCGGCCGTACGTGCCTTTCTCGACAGGTTGATCGAGCTGCTTTGAATGAGGGGGGCGTCGTTTTCCAGCAGGGTTACCCGAATGCCGTAGCGATAGCCCACGATCAACATGCGAGTCATCAGTTCAAGATCAGCCCTCGCCGCTCCGGGCTTGTGGCACGCCGAGAGCGACGACTACTTCGTCTATGAAGCGCCTGACCTTTGCCGAGGGACGACGGTCGGCTGGGTATATCAGGTTCACGGGGTAGGTAGGTCCTTCGAAGTCTTCGAAGAGTACGACCAGCTCCCCACGTTGCACGTAGGGCGCAAGCACGTCCTCTACACAGAGCGTGATGCCGAAATCCGACAACGCTGCGTTTACCTTGGCCAAGGTGTTATTGACTTTCAGTCGGCTCGCAATGGGAATCGCAAATGTCTGCCTGTTTTTCGTAAACCGCCAAAGCTTGTCCGTCATTCGATCAGAAAACAGATACCCCAGACAGTCATGGTCCACGAGTTGCTGGGGGTGGAGCGGGGTCCCTTTGCGCGACAGGTAACCTGGAGAGGCGCAGGCAAACATCCTGAAAGGTTTCAAACCGCGTTGTACCAACGCGGCACTGTCGGCTAATCGCGGTTTTCCTAGCCGGAAAACCACTTCGTATCCCTCCTCCACGATATTCACAAACCTGTCTGTCAATTCCAATTCAATTTCGGTTTCTGGATAGCGCGTCAGATATTGGGTAAGGAACGGGATTAATCGATGGGAGCCGTAATTATAAGGGGCGCTGATCCTTATCTTTCCGCGCGGTGTTGAGTTCGCTGAAAGTGCCAGCGCTTCGGCGTCTTCAACGTCGCTCAGGATGGCCTTGCAGCGCAGATAATATTCTTTTCCCAAGGCGGTCAGGCTTTGTCGGCGAGTGGTTCGGGTGATCAGTTTGAGGCCTAGCTGCGATTCCAGGTTGCCGACCTGTTTGGCAATCTGTTGCGGGGTTACGCCCAATACAGCCGCCGCTGCCGAAAAAGAACTTGATTCGGCGGCCGCAACGAAAGCCGCCATGCTTTTCAGCTTATCCATATCTACAACCTTTGGTTGTCAATGTTGCGCTATATCGAACGTTTATCTTGGAAATCTTCCCGCTTAACATGCCCCCAGGTCAATCAAAGGTAGCGCCTTGCGCTTTATAGGTCGGAGAGCTGGAATGGTGAACATATCGCATGAAACGACAGAGGCTGCGGAGCGTCGACTGTTACGCGTGACAACCCAAGCGCGCGTCCGGTTCTTTAGCGGCACGTATGCGTTTTTAGAGTTTCCGTTGTCATCTTTTCCAAACGCAGTACGTCCTGACGCGCTGGCGCTCGTTCGGGATGACAACGTATGGAGTCAACTGGTCCCTTGCGATGCCGTCGACCAGGAACTATTCGGTGTCTTCCGCTTCCATTTTCCAGAGGGTGCAGACAACAGTGGGTTTGTAGGGTGGTTGGCGACTCGACTGAAACAGCGCTTTGGAACGGGTGTTTTCGTCACTTGCGGCCAACATCGAGATGACGGGGGAATATTTGACTATTGGGGCGTACCGGCCACGTTGGCCTCGGATGTCTTCAGGGAGATCCAGGCTCTGGTTGATGGGCCCTTGATCGTTGCATCGCAACGCGACCTCATGCCTTGATATCAGACTTCGCTCCGGGCAAGGAATGGCTTCAGTGCGGCCAACACTTGCGCTGGAGTGTCTTCTGGCTGCAAATGCCCACCGCCGATGGAGGTACCACTGACGTCGGTTGCCCAACGTCGCCAGATATCGGCGGGCGTAGGTCGGCCATTCGTGTGTTCTGCGTCGGGCCACAGAACCAGTACTGGACAATGTATTTTCCGACCCGCTGCGAAGTCAGCGGCGTCCTGTACCAGGTCTTCATCCATCGCTGCTCGATAATCTTCAAGTATGGCGTGACGCACCGAGGTTTTTCGGAATGCTGCTCTATAGGCCTCCATTGCCGTCGCCTCAATAAAGTCTCGCCCCTCTGTCATTTGCGCCAAAGCAGCATCGATGAAAGCGTCCGGGTCCGCTGCAAGTAAGCGCTCCGGCAGATCGGCCTTCTGAGCAAATAAAAACCAGTGGAAAGCCTTGGTTGCGGCGCGGAAGTCCATGGAGGCCATCGCGTCCAGAGTGGGCACCACGGTAAGGGAGGCGAAGGCAGTGACTGAGTCGGGATGGTCCAGCACCAAGCGATACCCAGCCCGTGCTCCCCGATCATGGCCAACCACTGCGAATCGCCTGTAGCCCAGCGCGTCCATAAGAGCTACCAGCGCATCACCGACACGCCGCTTTGTCCATCTTGGGGTCGTCTCCAGAGGCTGACTCGAGCCATACCCCGGAAGGTCCGGGATAATCACCGTATGATTCTTCGCTAACTCAGGTGCAATCCGCCTCCAAGCGATATGAGTCTGCGGGTAGCCGTGAAGCAGGAGAACTGGCAGGCCTTCGCCACCAATGGCTCCAGCGAATTGCACACCACCGGCCATTACCTCGAGAGGCCGGAATCCAGGAAAGAACGGTGCAGATGTGGTGCCCGGAAGATCAGTCATCAGTCACCTCGCTATACCCGTTGTCGCGCTGGTAGCCGACTCCATGAACTTCGCCAGATCTTGATTGAATCGTGGCGCTTCTTCCAGGAATGGGGCATGACCCGAATTTTCATAAATCTTCGTTTGGATGTGGGCATTCAGCTGTTTGGCGCGGGCGATGCTGGGTTGAACTTGGACGAGCTCATCCTTTGCGCCATACAGCATCAGGACAGGTACACGCGCTTTCGGCAAACCCTCTGCGATAGAGACAGTCATTGAAGGGGTGGCGCGAGTCATCGTCCAGGAAGCCATCGAGGCATTGGATAACAGCAGTTCGAATATCGATCCATCTGGCTGGGTGTGGAAGCAGAGTGCAAGGAAAGTACGTATAGCGTTCAAGTGGGTCTTCAGATCGTCAGACGCCAGGCCGCTATACACATCGGGATGGGATGTAATCAGCGCAGCGTTGAGTTCGATTACACCGTCGACATACATGACGCCACCGAGGTCAGCGTCACCATAAGCGGCAAGGTAGTTGGATATGACCACGCCACCCAACGACCAGCCGACCAATACCGGATAGTCGCTGCCCGTTGCCTTGATCACCGCTGCCAAGTCATCGGCATACCGGCGCCCGTCGGTGTATGCATCCGCGTTTGTGGGCATACCGGAAAGACCATGGCCGCGCAGGTCATAGGTGACCATCCGGTAGCGTTGCAGCGCGGGGCTACTCGTCTGCCTTTCCCAATTGAGCCGACTCCCGAGCAAGCCATGAATGAAGATAATGGTGGGACCGTCGGGGTTTCCTGACTCTTGTACCGCGAGCTTGACCCCATCCGGTGCCGTCACTGTGTAGCGCTTGTCTGCCGCCATGCTCATTGACGAGAGGCCAGCTAACAAAACGACAAGCCAGGCGCCACGTAATAGCCGGGTGAGGAGAGGGTGATTCATGGGATTGCTTCCAGACTCAAGGTTGATGAGGAGAGTCTAGAGCGCGGGTTCAGGACGGTCTATGATCCAGGGTGCGGACATGTTGATCATTCGTCCAGACTCCAAGGTTCCCTCTATGCAAACCAATTCCAGTGAGCTGATCAGCGAATTGCTAATGGGCATGCGCCTTTTCGGTGTTCAATTTCGCAGAATAGAAATTCCCAAGCCCCTGGGGGTTGGCTTCAGCAACGAAACAGGACGAGCACAGTTTCATTTCGTCGGACGTGGGCCCGTCTGGCTGCGCAGCCCCGGCGCAGATCTGTATAGGCTCGATACCGGGGATGCCGTGCTCATCCCCCGTGGAGGGTCCCATGGGGTGTTGTCCACCGAAGACACGCTTGTTTCAGATGTAAGGCCGTTTGCCTTGGACGCTGTCATCGAGGGTAAACGCCGCGAGCAGGGCACTTGCGATGAGATGAGCGCGCAGGAAGGTGCGGTTATCTTCAGTTGCTGCATGGAACTGGAGCTTGGCGGGATGCAGCCTCTCGTTTCTGCGATGCCGGAGGTTCTGCTGGTGAGCACGCTCTTGGACACATCACCCGAAATCCGTCCCATGCTTGAGGCAATGGAGCGGGAATCGCTCACATTACAACCTGGGCACATTGGCATTTTGGCGCGCCTTGCCGAAGTGGTCGCCGCGCTCATCGTACGAAGTTGGGTGGCAGGCGGATGCGGTAGCGCCACCGGATGGTTAAGCGCGTTAAGGGATCCCCGACTGAGCAGGGCTATCGTCATGATGCACAAGCATCCCGGTAAAAATTGGACAGTGGCGTCGCTTGCGAACGAAGCCAATCAGTCTCGCTCGGTGTTTGCGCAACGCTTTCTTCTGGCGACAGGCGTTTCTCCGCTTCGATACCTGACAGATTTGAGAATGCGTTTGGCTTTTCTAAGTCTGAGCCGAGAGCATCAACCTGTCGAAATCGTCGCCAGCCAATTGGGGTATGGCTCATTGGCCGCCTTTAGCCGGGCTTTCAAACGTTCGGTGGGCTTGTCCCCGAGTGCGGTCCGGGCCGCGAACACCCTGGCTGACCAGACAATGCGCACAATTGCAGGTTGATCTTCATGGCCCTGCGAGCAGTCAAGGCACCCTCGGCATGACGGTCCCGCTTTGCCTCCCTGGCTGACGCTATCTTCCAGTTGAGGGCGTCGTTCCTTTTTTGACTGAAAGAGGTCCGTTCCCAGCGCATCGACACCCTGGGCTGCGAGGACGAGATCCGCTGCCCGCGTGCCCAGACCATCACGTTGATGCTGGAGCCACCTCCAAGTCCCTTGCCCATGTTCAAGGAAAGACGACGCCCGTTGAGGTGCGGATTGGGTTGTCCTGCGAATGCCCGGTCGCGCTCTGAACCGAGGTTCAGCGGCCACTGCGCCGGCTCTGCACCTTCAGGGCCGGCGTATTCGTTGCCTGCTTCAATCAACAACACGCGTGCGTTGTCCTGTTGGGCAAGGCGGGCCGCAACCACGCAACCCGCCGTACCCGCACCACACACGATGAAGTCGTAGTTCCGATCACGCCGATGATTCATGCGTCCGTCCATATCGGTGCAGCGGTTGGGTTCAGGGTTATCAGGGGGCCGCGGCGGTCACTGCTCGCCGACGCTTTTCACGGCCTCCAGAATCACCTTGGCCACTTCGGCCGGCTGCGACTGCTGGGGCACGTGGCTGGTGTGCACCTGCGCCAGGGTGGCGCCGATACGCTTGGCGGCGGAACGCTGGACATCGGGATGGATCATCCGGTCCTCGGTGGCGAGCAGATACCAGGACGGTTTGGTCTTCCAGGCGGAGACGGTCGTTTTGTCCTCGAACGCGGAGGCCTTGATGGGGCCTTGCGTCGCGGTCATCACGGCGGTCTGCGCCGCTGGAAGATCCTGGGCGAAGTCCTTGGCCATGCCTTCCGGGGTCAAGTAGAGGAAACCGTTGCCGTCAGCCTTGATCTGACTGATGCCCGGGGGCGTGGGCGCGCCTTTGCCTTGTTCGCCGCTGGTTTGACCGGCATCGGGAGCGAAGGCGGCGACATACACCAGGGCGCGGACTTTCTTGTCGTTGCCGGCCTGGGTAATCACGGTACCGCCCCAGGAATGACCGACCAGCACGACCGGCCCCGTCTGATTGTCCAGCGTTCTTTGCGTGGCAGCGACATCGTCGGCAAGCGAGGTGAGCGGGTTTTGCACGACCGAAACGGCAACCCCCTTGGCCTGCAGAAGCGGCACGACCTTGGCCCAATCGGAGCCATCGGCGAATGCGCCGTGTACGATGACCACCGAAGGCGTTGTATCTTGGGCCTGGCTGATACCGGCGGCCAATGTGCTTGCAAGGGCGAAGGCGAGGGTGACGGCTTTTGATCTGAATGTTTTCATGGGATGAACTCCTGTGTGGGAGTTCAATTCTGCTGACTGGCCTGCTTCGTGGGCATCGGTCATTTATCCGACCCCAAGGCATTTTCATGGAGAGTGCGTTGCAACTGGACATTTCATTGAGCGCAGCGCTGCAGGCGATCGGCCAGGTCGGGGACCTCAGCATGGGCCAGCCACTCGGGCATTCGCGACGCGTTGCCGCACTGGCGCGCAGTCTGGCGCAGGCCTCACACGGCGATGGCGAGCACCTGAGGGTGGCGGAGCAGGTCGCCTTGCTGCGCTGGTCTGGCTGCACCGCCAACGCCGAAGGGTTTGCGGATCTGCTCGGCGATGACGTCGATGGCCGCCGTGCGATGCTCGACCTGACCCTGAGCAAAGAGGCCATGAACGCGGTGCATCAGGCGACCCCGCTGGCCGTCGTGCACTGCGAGGTCTCTGGCCAAGTCGCGAAAACCCTCGAACTGGGGGCCGCTGTCGAGGCAGGCTTGTGCCGCGTATTCGAAACCTACGACGGGACTGGCCGGCCGCTGGGCCTGACCCATGAGCACATTCCGGAGGTCGCCTATCAGGTGGTGCTTGCCGGTGATCTGGACATTCTCAGTCGAGCACATGGCTTGGACGCGGCGCTGCGCTGGATCCGCGACCAGTCGGATCGGCGCTATCCCGCTGGCCTCGCGTCGTTGCTCATGGATAACGCCAGGGCGTGGCTGGCCGACCTGGATGGCCGTTCTCAAAACCCGGTCCATGGGGAGACCGAACGCTCCGTCTCACTGACATTGGTGGGGGACGTGATTGACTTGAAGCTACCCTGGCTGGCGGGGCATTCGCGGCGGGTGGCGCATGTCGCCATGGAGGCTGCACGCTTGTGGGGGCTAGATGAACCCACCCTGACAGCGCTCGGAAAGGCGGCGCTCGTCTACGGTCTGGGTCGGGCAGCCGTTTCCAACCAGCTCTGGAACACCGCCGGGGCGCTTCCTTATAGCGCCGCGGAGCGCGTGCACCTGGTTCCCTACTGGACGCAACAGGCGCTCAGGCCTATCAGTGAACTGGCCGTGCCTGCGGAGATTGCCGCCCATGCCTACGAACGGCTCGACGGCAGTGGCTACTTTCGAGGTGTGATGGGGGATGCCCTGTGTGCCGAGCATCGACTGTTCGCCACTTCCGTAGCCTGGGTCGCACTCAGGGAAGCCAGGCCATGGAGGGCGGCCCACGGCGAATCGGAGGCGGCCAGACTGCTGGAGCAGGAGGCCGCCAGTGGTTTGTTCGACAAGGCTGTATGCGAAGCGGTTATCGCCGCTGCACGTGGCGAGCGTCTGACTCATCAGCCCAAGAGTTCGTTACTCACCGCACGGGAGTGTCATGTACTCCTGGAAATCAGCCGTGGCGCCAGTAACAAGCAGGTGGCGCGACTGCTGGACATCAGTCCGAGCACCGTTCGCACACACATGGAAAGCATATTTCGCAAACTGGAATGCTCGACCCGAGCTGCCGCGACCCTGAAGGCATTGACGCTGGGCTTGATCTCCTGATGCCAAGGCGCGGCAGATCGATCATTCTTGGACGGACGGATTGGCGCGGGCCAGGGCGATGAATGCCTTGACCGCGGCAGAGGGGTTGCGGCGGTTCGGGTAGTACAGGCAAAGCTTGTCCCTGGGCGGTGTCCAATCTTCCAACACTCGCTCGAACTGGCCGGCCTCGATTTCATCCTGAACGTCCTGCTCCATGAAAAAGCCGAGCCCCATGCTTTCCTGCACCACTGCCTTGACGACGCTCGGCTCATCGAGCGTGAGCGGGCCGCTCACATCGAGCCTGGTCACTTCCCCATCGCGCTCGAAATGCCAAGGAAAAATCGCCCCATTCGGCAAACGAACACGCAGGCACCGATGGTTGAGCAGATCAGGCGGCGTCCGTGGCCTGCCGTATTGCTCGAAGTACGCCGGTGTACCGACCACGGCATACCGTTGCGGCAGGCCGAGGGGGATCACGATCATATCGCTCGGTACGAGGCTCGCGGAACGGACGCCGAAATCGAAGCCGTCAGCGACGATATCCACCAGGCGGCCTTCGGTGACAAGGTCGATGTGTACCTTCGGATGATGCCGCAGGAATTCCATCATCAGCGGCAGCAGTGCTGCTCGAGCAGCGCTGGCGAACGCATTGATGCGCAGCGTGCCCGAAGGACCGGCATTGTGAGATCGCACCGAGTCGAGCGCAGTACGCAAATCCTGCAGGGCCGGCCCCACCTGCTCCAGAAAGATCCTGCCCGCTTCGGTGACGGCCACGCTACGCGTCGTACGATTGAACAACCGCGTTTCGAGGCTCGCTTCCAGCTTGGCGATGGTGCTGCTTAACGCGGTGGTCGAGACATTGAGATCGATGGCGGCTTGTCGGAACGAAGCCCTGCGGGCAACCGCTAGGACAGCGTCCAGCTCGCTCAGGCCTAGACGAGTATCTGACATGAATTATCCTGGATTTTGGGATAGGCCATAAAGTTTATCCCAGTTGAGCAAACTATCGGTCAGGTAGCAAGATCGCTCCCAGCAATCCATCCAGGAGACCGGCCAATGAGCCTTCAGCTTCCCGACGTCGTTGAGACGTACTTCAATATCAGCAATGGCGGCGACGTATCACAGCTTGCGAGCTGCTTCTGCCCACAGGCCACGGTGTTCGATGAAAACCAGACGCATGAGGGCATTCTGAGTCACCTCTTCACTCTGGAGGGCGATCGAATAGGTGCTCTGGAGATCACGCCATGCTGAACCTTGGCTTGAGTGGTAAGCGAGTCCTCGTCACCGGAGGCACCAAAGGCGTCGGGAAGGCCGTAGTCGAGCTGTTCCTGGCGGAGGGCGCGCAGGTGCTTACCTCCGCTCGGAAGGCAAGCGGTACGCTGCCGGATAATCTCTTGGTCCAGGCCGATCTTTCGACCCGGGAAGGCTGTGATGCGGTCGTCGCCGCGACCAGGCAGCGATTGGGCAGTGTGGACATCATCGTCCACGTCCTGGGTGGTTCCTCGGCACCCGGCGGCGGCTTCGCGGCACTGGACGAAGAGCAGTGGCAACGTGAACTCAATCTGAATCTGTTTCCGGCCGTGCGCCTGGATCGCGCCTTGCTACCGGATATGCTGGAGCGAAAGGAAGGGGTCATCCTCCACGTGACCTCCATCCAGAGTCGGCTGCCGCTGCCGGAAGCTACGACAGCCTACGCAGCGGCCAAGGCTGCGCTTTCGACTTACAGCAAGAGCCTATCGAAAGAGGTTTCGCCCAAGGGCGTCCGTGTTGTCCGGGTTTCGCCGGGCTGGGTGGAAACCGAAGCCTCGGTCGCCTTGGCCGAGCGACTCGCGCAGGAAGCCGGTACTGACTATCAAGGCGGCAAGCAGATCATCATGCAAGCCCTGGGAGGCATCCCGCTCGGGCGCCCCTCGACCCCATCAGAGGTGGCCGACCTGATTGGCTTTCTGGCTTCGCCGCGAGCTTCATCTATCACGGGAAGTGAGTTTGTGATCGATGGCGGAACGGTGCCGACGGCCTAGTCGGTTGTTTCGGCCGAGACATTACGATGCATCCCGGTGCTGAGCGAGGACGCAGGAACCAGTCAAAGTGTTTTGTTATCAACGGGCTCACGATAAAGACAATGAGGCTTACGGTGATCGGTGTTAGAACCAGTGTTCGATGCCACACAGCCCAGTCTTGGGCCAGTGGATTCAATACGTAGAGCAGGAGCGTCACGATGGGGTAAACAAATACAGTCATGACGATTGCCATTCTGATTCTGGAAGGTCTGATCGGAGCGAAGACGGGGCCGTCGCTTGTCTCCAGTCTCTTTGAGTCGCGGTTCATGGCTTTGGGCGTGTTCAAATCACTGGCCTCTCAGTAGTCGGCGCTCGGCCGCTGGCGAAACTTCTTGTACCAGGCGTCAAGGCGCGGATGTGCGGAGCCGAAGGGGTGGTCGAATCTCTCCCGGCATGTTTGAAAAATTGAAAATACCGTGCAATCCACGATCGAAGGCCTGTCTCCTGCCAGGAACTCGTTATCTCCGATCGTCGTCTCCAGGACATCCAGTATTTCGGTGACGTAGCCAAAGAGCTTTTCAGCGACTTCCGGTGACGGGGACGGCTCCTTGGCAGGAAAAGATTGGGTCACGTTCCACAGCCAAAGTTGAGATCGGACTACCAGATCGGTGCCCAGGCGTTCAAGCGACCGTATCTTTGATCGAGAAATGGCGTCCGTCCCAATCATTGGCGTGTCGGGATACAGCTCCTCCAGATACTCGACGATGGCGGCGGAGTCGGTGATCGGCACACCCTCATCCGTGAGAAGTGTCGGGGCTCGTCCGCTGGGGTTGATTGCGAGGTATTCGCGCGACTTGTGCTCTGCGCTGGCGTAATCAAGTTCATATCGCGGAACGTCAATTCCCTTTTCGCTCAGGTAGATGATAACGCGCCGCGGATTCGTGCCTTTTTGAAATTGGTAGAGAAGCATACGATCCAACCTCCCGAGTTTGGCATTTCGATCACTTCGTGTCCCAGAGATTACCCGCAATATATCCTGTTACAATGGGGCATTTATGCTGTTACTAAAGTGATGCTTTACGAGGTGTGAAGTGACATCTGATCGATTAACGCGCGTGCCGGCCAGACAGGCGCTTGCGGACTTCATCCGCCAATGTCGCGAGCGCACTTCTCCAGAATCGCTTGGCCTGCCACAGGGGCGCCGTCGTCGAACCAAGGGCCTGCGTCGTGAAGAAGTCGCCGCGTTGGCGGGTGTCGGCTTGACCTGGTACACCTGGTTCGAGCAGGGACGCGACATCGCGGTATCGGACGACTTCCTCCAGCGATTGGTGCGAGGGCTTCGGCTCGACCGAGCCGAACGGGAGCACCTTTTTGCACTGGCTGGCCGTGAGACATTTGCGGAGGGGGCTGAAAGTGCCGAGCTTCCTCAGTCGCTCGTAAGGATGATCAATGCTCTCGATCAAGCTGCCTACATAATGGACAGCTCTTGGGACGTACTGGCCCATAACGAAGCGGCAAGGCTCCTGTTTGAAGACTTCGCATTGCCGCGACCGAACATGATCCGCATCGTTTTCTTTTCCGACCACTACCGACGGAAGATTCAAGACTGGCAGTTCGCCGCGAGGTTTGTCCTGCTCAAGGCGCGCCACGACTATCTGACGGGAGGGAAGAGCCCGATTCTAAAGTCCATCCTCAACGAGGTTCTTCAAGCCGTCCCGCAAACGATGCAATGGTGGGATGATCCCGAAATCCTCCCCATCGGCGATACGGACATTACGCTGCGTGATGCACAGGGCCGCTGGCGAAGCTATCGCATCAATATCCTTGTCTCCAAGGACAGGCCCGGACTTCGCATCGCCTTCTACGATGAAAAAGTAGCCTAGAGCGGAATGTACCGAACGGATCTCGGGAATGGCCGGGTTGGCGTTTTTACCCCCATTAAAGGGGGAGGAAATGCCGCAAGCCCTCAGTAATTGAAAGTCATTATCATTTGATATATTCTCGCGACTCCTTCTCGCTTGAGTCGCTTGCGTGTCCAGGCCATCCGATCCTCATTCCACCGACGGCCAGTTCGAGAGCCATTCGAGTGAACTGCTGCGCTTCCTCACACGGCAGGTGAAGTGCGCAGAACTGGCGGCCGACCTGCGCCAGGAGACGTGGTTGCGCTTTCGCCGACGCGAGTCCGGGCAAGAGATCGGCAATCTTCGTGCGTTCCTCTATCGCATCGCACGCAACCTGATCATCGACTACCGCCGTCAGCAAAAATCCCGCCCCGTCGAGGAGGAGATATCCATCGAATTGGTCAGTGCCCAGCCGGGTCCGGAGCGAGCGGCAAGCGACGCCCAGCGCCTGGAGCGACTGCAGCGCGTGGTCCAGGATTTGCCACCGCACCTGCGCCAGGCGTTGTTGTGGAATCGCCTGGACGGGCTGACCCAGCGTGAGATCGGCGAGCGCCTGGGTGTCTCGGAAAGCATGGCCGGACGCTATATCCTGAAGGCCCTCGAACACTGCCAGCAGCAGATGGACCCGCAGCCGTGACTCATCCTTCGCTTCTCGATCAGGCCCGGCAATGGCAGGTGCTGCTGCATTCTGGCCGCGCCACCGCTGCCGATCGCGCTGCTGCGCAGGCCTGGCGCCAGGCGGCGCCCGAACACGAGCAGGCGTTGCGTGAGGTGGAAGGGCTGTGGTCGTTGCTCGGCCAGATAGAACGTCCGGCCGAGCAGCCTCAGGTGCGCGTGCTGCGTCGTCGACAGTGGACGGCTCCACTGGCCTGCGCCGCGATGCTGTTGCTCGCCCTGTGGCTACCGCGCGGCACCTGGATTGGCCTGTATGCCGACATCAGCACCCAGCCGGGCGAGGTGCGCGAGGTGCGTCTGGCCGATGGTTCGCTGTTGACCCTCAACGGCGATTCGGCGCTGGACTGGCAGTTTGTCGACGGTCGCCGCGAGGTCAGGCTGTACCGCGGCGAGGCGGATTTCCAGGTCGCCCATGACCCGGCCCGGCCGTTCATTGTCAGGGCCGGCGAGGCGCGCATTCGCGTCACCGGCACGCGCTTCGATGTGCGTCTGGAGGAGGGCGGTGTCGACCTCGCGGTAAGCGAGGGCCGCGTGTTGGCTTCCAGCGAGGGGCGCGAACCGCTGCCGGTGGTCGGCGGGCAGCAGGTGCAGTGGCGCGGCGGGGCGCTGCAGGCGCCGCAGGCATTGGATGGGCGCCAGCGCTTGGGCTGGCAGCGCGGCAAGCTGGTGTTCCGCGACCGGCCGCTGGTGCAAGTGTTCGCCGAGCTTGAGCGCAGCCAGTCTGCGCGGGTGCTGTTTGCCGACGAAGCCGCTCGCCGGCTACAGGTGACCGGCGTGTTCGCCCTTGACGACCCACAGGCGGTGTTGAGCGCTGTGGAAACCACCTTGCCTGTGCGTCTGGTGCGTCTGCCGGGGTTGATCCTGGTCACATCGCGCCGCTGAGGCCCACGCCTGTCCCTTCAAAAAAAAGAAAATATTTAGGCGGCGATGGTTCAGAAATCATCGCCGCCTTCGTCTTCCGTTCCTGCAAATGCGACTTCTTCGTATTGAAAGCCAAGGACATCAGCATGCGGTCGACCTCCTTCCTCGCGGCGCTAGCCGTTCTCCCCCTGGCCATTGCCGCCGCACAGGCGCAAGCCGTCCAGCTCGACGTGCCTGCCCAGCGGCTCGACGGGGCGCTCACCGATTTCGCCGAGCAGGCCGATGTGCGGCTGCTCTATGACGCTGGTCTGACCCGTGGCAGCGCCATGGTGCCGGCGCTCAAGGGCGACTATTCGGTGGTCGACGGCCTGCAGCGGTTGTTGGAGGGCAGCGGCCTGACCTTTCAGACCGGCAACGACGGCACCATCACCCTGGTGCGACTGCCCGAGCAGGGCGTGTTGGAGCTGGGCCCGACCACCATCAGCGGGCTCGCCGAAGGCCGTGTCGACCTGCCGGCCGAGTACGCCGGCGGGGAGGCGGCGCGGGGTGCCCGCATCGGCGTACTGGGCAATCAGGACATGCAAGATGTGCCCTTCGCCTTCTCCAGCTACACCTCCGAACTGATTGAGAAGCGCCAGGCGCAGACCCTGGCCGATGTGCTGGCCAGCGATCCGGGCGTGCGTCAGTCGTTCGGCTTCGGCAACTTCTCCCAGGTGTTCGTCGTGCGCGGGTTCCAGCTGTTCAGCGACGACATTGCCTTCAACGGGCTGTACGGCATTCTGCCGCGCCAGATCATCTCCACGGAGTCGGTCGAACGGGTCGAGGTGTTCAAGGGGGCCAACGCCTTCGTCAATGGCGTGTCGCCGTCGGGCAGCGGTGTCGGCGGGGCGATCAACGTGGTCTCCAAGCGTGCCGAAGACACCCCCACGCGCAGCGCCACCCTGGACTACGCCAGCGACAGCCGAGTGGGCGGGCACCTCGACCTGGGCCAGCGCTTCGGCGAGGACAACCGTTTCGGCGTGCGGGTGAACCTGGCCCAGCGCGAGGGCGAGACCGCGGTGGACGATGAGCAGTCGCGCTTCAGCCTGGCCACCCTCGGTCTGGACTACCGCGGTGACCGTCTGCGCCTGTCCGCGGACCTCGGTTACCAGAAGCAACGAGTCAATGAGGGGCGCTCGGTGGTCTACCTCACCACGACGGGGCCTACCAGCACACTCAACGGCAAGACGCCGTCGGCACCCGACTCCGACCACAACTACGCGCAACCCTGGAGCTGGTCGCAGCTCGAAGACACCTATGGCATGTTCAGCGCCGAGTACGACCTGTCGCCCACATGGACCGCCTACCTGAGCGCAGGCGGCAAATACACGCGGGAGAACGGTGTCTACGCCTCCAACTACGTCTACGGCGCGAATGGCGACGCCCGTATCGGCCGCCTCTATTCGCCGCTGGATCAGGAAACCCTGAGCGCCGTCACCGGGCTGCGCGGCGCACTCGCCACCGGGCCGGTCAGCCACAGCATCAACCTGGCCGCCAACGGTATCTGGCAGGAGAAGCGCAACGCGTTCGAGACCACCGCGGCGGGCAGTCGCGGCTTCGGCAATCTGTATCAGGGCCAGCCTGTCGCCGAGCCGCCGGCCACCAGCGTCTCCGGCGACATCCACGACCCGGACACCACCGCCAAGGTGCAGAACCGTAGCCTGGCGGTGTCCGACACCCTGGGCGTGCTCGACGACCGCGTGCTGCTGACCCTGGGCCTGCGCCGCCAGTCCATCGGCGCCGACGCCTGGAGCGCGGCCAGCGGTGCCCGCACCTCCAGCTATCAGGAAAGTATCACCACGCCGGCCTATGGCCTGGTGATCAAGCCCACCGAGTACCTGTCGCTCTATGCCAACCGCGTCGAGTCTCTGCAGCAGGGCCCGACCGCGCCGGCCGCCGCACTCAACAACGGCGAGATGTTCGCACCCTATCGCTCCAAGCAGACCGAGATAGGCGCCAAGCTCGACTGGGGCACCTTCGGCGGCAGCCTCAGCCTGTTCCGCATCGAGCAGCCCCAGGGCGTGCTCGGCGGCGATGGCTACTACCGGGTGGATGCCGAGCAGCGCAATCGCGGCGTGGAACTGAGCCTGTTCGGTGAGCCGCTGGACGGCCTGCGCCTGCTGAGCGGCGCCACCTGGACCAAAGCCGAACTTAGCGGCACCGCCGGCGGTCGCGACGATGGCAACCAGGCAGTGGGTGTGCCGAAATTCCAGTTCAATCTGGGCGCCGACTGGGATGTGCCCGGCTTGCCCGGGGTGAGCCTGAACGGCCTGCTACTGCGCACCGGCGGCCAGTTCGTTGACAGCGCCAACGACTACAGCATCCCCGCCTGGACCCGCGTCGACCTGGGCGCGCGCTATCGCACGAAAATGGAGGGCCGCGCGCTGACCTTCAACGCGATGCTGGAAAACGTCGCCGACGAGAACTACTGGGCCTCGGCCAACGGTGGTTACCTGACCCAAGGTGCGCCACGCACGCTGAAGGTGTCGGCTACTGTTGATTTCTGAGGTTGCTCACGATTAAAGAGGCGCCTTCGCGAGTTGTGTGATCATGCTAAAGGCGGCTTTGCCAGGCGCTCCGAGAGGCTGCATTTGTGGCCTCTGTAGTTATTGCGTAAGCGTTCAACCAAGTCACCGAGTGTGATTCCGCCAGATATCAACTGATATGCAAGTCGTTTGCTCGATATCGTTTGCCCCATCGGCTTCCCCTTGCCACCGCTAGGTTGGAGCCACATGATTGCGCTTCAAGGCTGGTCATTCAGCGGGATCTGCTCTGTGAGGTGAGCCATTGGATGTACTGGCTGAATTTATTTTCCAAGCAATTTGCTTCCCTATCGGCTGGCCTTTGATGAAAGCCCTGACCCTGGGGAAATATCCCGTTAAAGGCTCCTGGTTCTCCGTAAGCCCTTCAGCCCAATGGACGTCTGCGATTGGGCTAGCCGTTTTGGTCATTGCGATGATGGCAGCGTTGAGGCAGTTCGTGCTTGCTTAGCGGATGGCTAAGTAACAAAAATGAGGCAGATCACGATTATGGAACAGGTCGATCACAGGTGAATTCAAAATCGTGGTCTGTCCCCAGCTTCACCCCGGCGGCGCGGGCCATGCTTGCGTCATCGCTGCTGCACAGCATCTCGATCCGTGCCCGCGCCGGTAAATCCCGCGAAGAATTGGCAGGGCAGGCGCGCGATGCGGTGAAGGTGATCTGCGGTTGAACGGGCTTGAGGACATCCTCACGGAAGGCTTGTCCGTGGTGTTCTGCGGGATCAATCCGGGGTTATTGGCGGCAGAGCAGGGGCATCACTTTGCCGGACGCAGCAACCGCTTCTGGCGCACGTTGCACCAGGCCGGCTTCACTCCCCACGAAGTGCGCCCGCAAGACGACCGCTCGATCCTGCAATTTCACTGCGGCCTGACCGCCGTGGTCGAACGGCCGACGGCGAGTGCGGATCAACTGTCTGCCGAGGAATTCACCGCAGCCGCCGCCAGCTTCGAACGCAAGATCGCCCGTTACGCGCCGCGCTTCGTGGCGCTTCTCGGCAAGGCTGCGTATGCCGGGTTATCCGGCAAGAAGTCGATTGAGTGGGGATTGCAAAAGGAGACGCTCGGGGGCGCTAAGGTATGGATCCTGCCCAACCCCAGCGGTCGCAATCTGGCGTTCAATCAAGCGCAACTGGTGACGGCGTATCAGCAGCTTCAGCGGGCGTCGAGCGCAATCACGTAAGCGCTGAACATGTCCGCCATGCCCTCGGCGCGGACAAGGTAATGGCGGAAAGTCCTAGGCCTCATTATTTTCAAGATTGGCTGCGGTGCATTCCCTCAGGACTTCGATGAATGCCTGCAACCCAGAGGGGATATGGCGATGTCCCGGGTAATATAAAAACAATCCTGGAATTGGCGGGCACCAGTCTTCCAGGACCTTCACAAGTCGCCCGTCAGCCAAAGATCGCGAGGCTACGCGCTCTGGCACGTAGGCGATGCCGAGTCCGGAAATGGCGGCGTCGGCCATGATTTCCGGGTTATCGAGGGTCAGCTGTCCTTTGGGATCGATGACCAATGACTGCCCATGCTTTTCAAACTCCCATCGATAAGGTTTACCACTCGGCATTCGGATGCCGATGCACTGATGTCGAAGCAGATCATCCGGGGTCAATGGGTATGAATGAGTCTTGAGGTAGTCCGGGGAAGCGACGGTTACAAACCGAATATCCGGGCCTATCGGGACGGCGATCATGTCTTGAGGTATCGACTCACCCAAGCGGATGCCCGCGTCGAAGCCGTTGGCAACGACATCAACCAGGCGACCATCGGTGACGAGATCGACCGACATCTGCGGGAAACGTTGCAGGAATGTCGGCAGGGCGCACTCCATCAAAACGCGGGCAGCCTGATCGCTTGTATTGATGCGCAGGGTGCCGCTTGGAAGATCCCGATACTGATTAACTTCATCTACAGCCAGCGCAAACTCTCGCAACACCGGGCTCAACCGGCTCAGTAGGCGTTCCCCCGCTGCCGTCGGAGCGACGCTGCGTGTTGTGCGATTGAGCAAACGAACCCCGAGCCTTGCCTCGAGGGTTCTCATCAAATGGCTCAGCGTGGACGCGGACAAACCCAGCTCATCCGCCGCTTTGCGGAAGCTTCGGTGACCAACGATCAGCGCCAACGCCCGTACATCAGTGAGCGACAGGGGGAATTCATTCATGGCTATTTTTCACCAGGTCATCCTCATTCTGCTCGATAGTAGCAGCAGTCCAAGGCGCGTAGCGTTAGACCCTCGCAAGCCAGCCCGGCTCGCTCAGAGGAGAACATACCGATGAATAAAACCTGGTTAGTCACTGGCAGCTCGTCCGGCATTGGCTTGGCGGTAGTTGAGCAATTGCTGGAACGAGGGGATCGCGTGGCGGCTACGTTGCGTGAACCTCAAGCACTCAGTCACTTGAAAGAGCGCTACGGCGAACGGCTGTGGACAGCGGCACTGGATGTGAACGATGCATCCGCCATTCGGAATGTCGTTAGCCGTGCATTCACTGAACTGGAACGCATTGACGTCGTGGTCAGCAACGCAGGATACGCATTATTCGGCGCCGCCGAGGAATGCCGTGACGAACAAATCGATCAGCAATTGCAAACTAATCTGGTCGGCTCAATCCAGTTGATTCGCGCTTGCCTGCCTTTTCTCCGTCGGCAAGGGGGCGGTCGAATTCTGCAAGTATCGTCGGAGGGCGGCCAACTGGCTTATCCAAACTTCAGCCTTTACCACGCCAGCAAGTGGGGCATCGAGGGTTTTGTCGAATCAGTCGCGCAGGAGGTTGCACCCTTCGGCATTCAGTTCACCCTTGTAGAGCCAGGCCCGACTCGTACGAACTTTGCCGCGGCCTTGGTCCGCCCTCCGGTGATGGCGGAATACGAACAGACGCCTGCCGGCGAGGTGCGTAGAGCGATCGCCAGTGGTGCTTTCCCCCTGACAGGAGATCCGCAGAAAATGGCCAAAGCCATGCTGGGGATCGCCGAAGCCGAACCGGCACCAAAACGTCTGCTGTTAGGCAGCGGTGCTTATGGGCGTGTCCACGCAGCGCTGAGCCAGCGACTGGCTGAGCTGGAGCAGTACAAGGGAATTGCAATGAGTACCGAGATCGAGTGAGTTCCGTTCAGGAAAAAGGGGGTGGATATATTTTTCTGATAATAAATCTATCCCACTTTTCTGCTTTATCGCACCTGTCAGATTTGATTGATTAATGCGTAGCGACCCGAGTGGACGCCGCTCTGGAACCTGGGTTAGCTTCCGTATCCGTTCATATTTTGAGCTTCCACAACCATGACTGATCGTCAGATCATTGTTCCAGATGGCATGAGATTGCTCTTCGAGCATGCTGGTTATGCACCGGCTGTAAAGGTAGGAAAAACTCTTTACTGTGCTGGTCAGGTAGGCCGGACGCCGGACTTATCAGTTATCGAAGACCCCGAGCTGCAGTTTCTGGCAGCATGGGAAAATCTCCGGCTCGTCTTGGAAACCGGCGGCTGCGAATTTGCAGATGTCGTAGAAATGACCACTTATCACGTCGATATGCATCGCCACATGCCAATTTTCAGACGGGTGAAAGATCAAGTCTTTCCTCGGGGCACATGTGCATGGACATGCATAGGTGTCAGTGAACTGGCTCGCCCCGGCCTTCTCGTGGAGATCAAATGCGTCGCCGTAGAGCGATAATTTTTCTGATGGGCACCTGAATATACAAATCTTGGATGGGTGTTCCATCTATGCTGCGTGACGAAGCGTTTAGCCCAGTGGGTAAATGGCAATCTGCTTTAAATCGTTATAGATGGCAGCTCCGGCTTAAAGAAATCGATGAAAGCGCGCAAGGGCGCCGGCATGTGTGCCCGGTTGGGGTAGTAGAGGTAAAACCCGCCAAACGGTCTGCACCAAGCATCGAGCATCCGCACCAGCTCACCACTTTGCAGGTGGGCTGCCACGTAACTCTCGGGGACGAATGCCAGCCCCGCTCCTTGCAACGCCGCCGCCAGCAACATGTCGGTGTCGTTCGCCATCATCACGCTGACCACATCGACATCGACCTCTCCTCCAGGTCCTGTGAAACGCCAGCGATACAAAGCGCCCGTGTCGCTCCAGCGGTACGTCAGGCAGGCGTGGTCGCGCAGGTCGTCCGGCGTCGCGGGCATGGCCCGCGTGGCGAGATATGCCGGCGCGCCAACCACGGCCATGCGCAGGTCTGGTGTCATCCTGATCGCCACCATATCCTGGTGAACCAGGTCGCCGGACCGGATTCCCGCATCGAATCCCCGCGCGATCACGTCCGTGATGCTGTCATCGATGACGAGTTCGATCCGCACATCCGGATAGGCCAGAAAGAACGCCGCCAAGCGCGGGATGATCAGCAACTGAGCCGCAATCCGGGGGAGGTTGATCCGCACCAAACCCTTCGGAGCGTCCTGCGATGCCGCGACAGCACGCACTGCCTCATCCATTTCGGCCATCACAAAACGCAGGCGCTCGACCAGGGCAAGGCCAGCTTCGGTGGGTGCCACACTACGCGTCGTGCGGTTGAGCAGGCGTGCGCCCAGACGCTGCTCAAGGGCGGCAATGGTATGGCTGATTGCCGATGGCGACACGCCGAGTTTATCCGCGGCCCGGCGGAAACTGCGCTCCGTCGCGACGGCGACAAACGCCGAGAGTTCGGCAAATTCTGCTCCCTTCATATTCATGCGCTCTGCTCAACAACACATCCCGATTATAGAGTATTAAACACAGCAATCGACGCTGCCAGACTGAGGGTCTTCTTCAGAGGAATGGTTATGACAAACACGATGCAGCGCTGGGAAATCGATGCAATTGGTGAACGGCTGACGATGCGTACGGTACCCGTACCGGTTCCGCAAGCTGGTGAGGTACTGGTCAAGGTGCGCGCTGTCGCGTTGAATTACCGCGACAAAATGGTTGTTGAGAGCGGTCGCGGTCTTTCACTCGGCTTCCCGTTCACACCATGTTCAGACCTTTCGGGTGAAGTGATCGCGCTGGGGCCTGGCGCCACTCGGTTCAGCACGGGTGCGCGCGTCATCTCGGTATTCACTCCGGATTGGATCGATGGTCTGCGTCCAGGCAATGCGCGTACGCCTGCCTACCGCACCCTGGGCGGCTACTACCCAGGTGTGTTGGCCGAATATGTCGTGATGCCTGAAGCATGGCTGGTTCTGGCGCCGGCAACGCTGAACCATTCCGAGGCCGCCACCCTCCCGGTCGCAGGCCTGACCGCTTGGTTCGCCCTGGTGGAACGTGCCCGTGTACGCGCCGGCGATACGGTGCTCATTACCAGCACCGGTGGAGTTGCTTTGTTCGGCCTGCAAATCGCCAAGGCGCATGGCGCCACCGTCATTGTCTCGGGCCGTGCCGACAACGAAGCGCGCGCCCGCGCGCTCGGCGCCGACCATTATGTGGACCGCCAGCGCGATGACTGGGTAGAAGCCGTGTACAACATGACCGCAGATCGCGGTGCGGACCATATCCTGGAAGTGGTGGGCGGCAACCATCTCGGCAAGTCGGTCCAGGTGGCTGCCGTGGGGGCGCACATCTGCCAGATCGGCGCACTCGACGGCTTCGACCTCAGCGCACCGGCCATGCCGCTGATGCTCAAGGACGTCACTGTCCATGGGATCGGCACCGGCAGCCGGCACGCCCTGGAAAATCTGATACGCGCTGTCGACCGGATCGGCTTGAAGCCTGTCATAGATGTTCGTTACGCCATGGTCGACGCCCTGGCCGCCTTCGATCACTTGGACCGTGGGGCGTTCGGCAAAATCGTCATTGATGTAGCGTGACGAACCATGGAAAAAATGGGACAGACTTATTTTTCTGATAATAAATCTGGCGGCACCAACGTTTCTCTGTGGCAGTTCAATGCCAGGGCGGTACAAGTTTATCGCTATCGCTTGATCCATATGGATGTCAGGCACGACTCGGTCGTAGCCATTTATGAGAAAACGGGTACGACGGGTTCAACCAGGCAGGTTGGGATAAGGGGGACCCCAGCAGTTAAACGCTGCAGGGCGATTTGGCTTTTAACCTTGACTTGAGACCGGCTAATGGGTGTCCTCTTTTCCCCTACGTTACATATCCGCCAGCCACGACCTGTAAATGCCAAACATGAAAACGGGCGCCGTAAGCGCCCGTAACGCCATCAGTTTTCTACCTGCGCCTGAAGCCGCCGACCAACCACCTCCAGCAAATCACAGCTGTCACGCAAAGGAATCACCAAAAGCTGTGCGAAGTCCGAAAGCACAACCGTATCGCTGGCAACCTCGGAACGAAACGCGATGTTCTCCAGTACCTGGGTCACCACACGAATGCGGTAGTCGGCTGTCGCGTGTAGGACATCTAGCGGGGCTTCGGTATCGATGAGTAAGGAGGCGGGGGTGCAGTCGATGCCGGTGATGGGGATGTATCTCTGCATGGGATTGCTCCGTTTGGTTAGAGGACTTATCCGATCCGCAGGTCGCCAAACCTGATCACCATGGTTGGCGACGGAAAGAACTATAGATTTGCGCCCCCAAGACGAACAAGGTGAGAGATTCCGAGGCCTTCGTAGGAATGATGAGAACTCTCCGAGGAAACGAACCGACTTTATCCATTTCTGTAGGAACAATTACTCATACCGAAGAAAACCCACCCCAACCCCGAGACCGCGACATCCGGTATCCTGCGCCTCTGAAACACCATCCCGGCCCGAGGCGTTCCAATCGTCATCCCGGCCCCTCGAACAGTCTGCAAAGCAACGCAACAGGAGACATGCATGTTGATAGGACATCGGTTCGAGCGCACCGCGCAGGGGGACCTGCACATCCATTCGCGCAACGTGGTGCAGAGCTTGGTCGTGTGGGTGATAGGGGCGTTGGCCTTTATCTTGCCGATGGCGTTCGCCGTGTTTTTGATGGTTGATGGGGCCTCGTTGATGGCGGAGGTGGATCCACTGTCCGCTCTATTGATGATGTTGCTGTGGCTGCTGATTCCTGCCCTTGGCCTGCTGCTGGTGGTGTACACCGGCGTCCACGAGACGTTGGTGTTGTCGCGGGTCGACGGCGAAGGCAAGCGCCTGACCCGTAACTTTTTCGGGCGCCGCGAGCGTGTGCAATCGGCCTTCCGGATCGAGGCTGCCAAATCCCTCGAACTGCGCCGCCTCCCTCAGGCTGGGCGAGCTCGCACCCAGCTGTGGTTGATACTGCGCGATGGCACCGCGCAGCGCCTGACCACCGACAACGTTCCGGTGGTGCCGGGCAGTCAACGCACGGACGTGTGGCTGCGGGAGCTGGCCGACTATCTGGGCGTGGCGCTGCCCACCGAGGTCGTCGAGGGGGCGGCGCCGGTTGTGAAGGCGCCCTATAGGCCAACTCCGGCCCCTACCAGCGGCAAGGCAGTAAGGGCAGCCCGTCAGCGCCGGGAAAAGGGCGACGCTGCTGCGCCTGAGCCGACCGAGAAATTGGGCGTGCCTGCACGTGCCTTGCTCACGCTATTGGGCGCCTTCTTTGCGGTACTGGAACTGACTAACGTCATGACCTTGGTGCCGGCCATTTTTACCGGACGGCTGCGCGTCAGTGGTTTTCGAACGGGCTCGACGACGTTCTACTGGGCCGAGCAGCCGCTGAGCTTTTCCTTCAATTTGCTGGTGGGTATCGCCGAGGGCGTGATCGTCGGCTTTATTGCCTGGGGTTGCCTGCGCGTGGCGATCCAGGGGCGCATGAATGCCAAGCCTTAAGGGCTGCGTCTAAGGAAATAGGAGTTGGGAACGATGTTGCTTCGAGTGAGTGAATTGGCAGAACCCGGCCTCGCCGAGGGCACTTGGTTGAATGAACGCTGCCTGGGTTTTCTGGAGAAAGCGGTGGCCGAGCTGATGAGGGAGGCTCATTGACCATAGGGGGTATTGCGCTGATGCTTGCGCA
This sequence comes from Pseudomonas sp. NFACC13-1, assembly GCF_900104425.1. Classification (NCBI taxonomy): domain Bacteria; kingdom Pseudomonadati; phylum Pseudomonadota; class Gammaproteobacteria; order Pseudomonadales; family Pseudomonadaceae; genus Pseudomonas; species Pseudomonas sp. NFACC13-1. Next base: position 147,042 of record NZ_FMXV01000007.1, read on the forward strand.
GGCGGCGCCATCGAATGGGCGCGGCCTGCCAGGTTCTTGATCGGGTCAGTCGATTCACACAACCGAGGGGGTATCCATGCCTGTGACTGTTCGGGTTGCAATGGCGGACGACGCACAACACCTGTTCGCCATCGAGGCGTCCGCCGTCCTTGCGTTCCGCAGCATTGATGAGCTGAGCTGGGTGGCACAGTCGCCGCCGATGTCCGTCGAGCGACATCGCCAGCTCATTGCGTTATCGACGTGCTGGGTTGCCCTCGATGACGAAAGCAGGCCACAAGGATTTCTCAGTGCCGAGCGCTACGGTGAGGCTCTTCATATCCATGAGGTGTCTGTCGCACTGTCCTGGCAGGGCCAGGGCTTGGGGCGGCGGCTGATAGAGGTTGCGCAGGACTATGCCCGCTCCAACGGACTGGGTTTGATCACCCTCACGACATTCATCGACGTGCCCTGGAACGCCCCGTTTTATGCCAGCATGGGTTTCCAGGCTAAAGCCACCCAAGACCTGGAACCGCGACTGGCGACCATATTGAATGCCGAATACCAACGTGGATATGCTCCGGGCAGCCGCTGTGCAATGGTCTGGTCAGTCACTTGAATACGATTTTTTTAGCATCTGCAACGGAGACAAGCATGGAACGGGACAGCGCCTATATCACCACGACGCAAGCGCTGGAAAGCCTCTACGGCCCCGTCGCAGCACCCTCGATCCTCAAGGAAGTCGACCATATCCATCCGGTTTACCAGCCCTTCATCGAGGCTGCATCCTTTGTGATCCTCGCTTCCTCAGGCCCCGGAGGGCTGGATGCGTCTCCGAGGGGCGACGCGCCGGGGTTCGTTCATGTCCACGACAGCAAGACGCTGTATCTGCCCGACCGCCGCGGTAACAACCGTATCGATTCGCTGCGAAATATCGTCGAGGATCCCCGGGTCGCGCTGCTTTTCCTTGTGCCCGGCGTGGGGGAAACCCTGCGCGTGAATGGCACGGCCAGGATATCCGTCGAGCCAGCCCTGTTGTCCCGCTTCGCAGTAAAAGGGCAACTCCCTCGAACCGTTCTGGAAGTCACCGTAACCAGTGTTTATTTCCAGTGCAGCAGGGCAGTGGTCAGGGCGGGATTGTGGGACGTGAAGCGGCAGATCGAGCGCAGTGCACTGCCTACGGCGGGCGAGGTGTTCAAACGCATTTGCCCCTCGCAGGTCGATGGCGACGCTTATGACAAGGCTCTGCCGGAGCGTGTTGCCAATACGCTTTACTGACGATGTTATAGAACACTTCAATACCCAGTCCCGAGAAGCCTTGGTATTGCAGTTGTTGTCGATAAGCCGAGGCGCAGTTCCCCGTAAGATCATTTATTTGAAATGACGTCACTCATGTATTGATGGAGATCACGCAGGTCCTTGACGTTCCAAGGGTGCGGCGGGATCTTCACGCCATTTTCCTGCAAGGTCCTTGGAATCAGGTTTCCATTTGGGCGAAGTATGATTGAAGAGACAATCACACCCGGGTAATCGGTCAGTCGTTTCTTGAAGGCGGGTGTCGTAAGGTCAGGGGTTGGCGGGTTGCTTTTCCTGGCCAACGGCCCTGTTCCCTTGATGTCCGCGCCATGGCATACGGCGCATCGCTGAAGATAGAGCGTTTTCCCATTGGCGTTGTCCGCGAAAGACGCTGACGCTTGTATGAATGACAATATGCCGAGTAGAGCGACGGATGATGTTTTGATGTTCATGTGACCGGTACAACTGAGTTGAATGACTGACGCAATCTTTTAATCACTTGCTCAATTGACGGCCCCTGAATGGTTGGCGGCGTTGTGCTCTCCCCAAACTCCCGCCAAATGAACAACGTCAGCTCCGCACCGTCGGTCAATGTCTGGGCATCCCCTTGATTCCCAAAGCTCTCCAGCAGCCTGTACCGCGTATCTTTCCAAAATAACGCCTCGACCCAGTCGTACACCGGGATGAAATGGAAGTGGATCGGGTAGCGGGGATCGTGGCCGAATCGGCTGATGTAAAGCCATTTGGGTTTGAGCTGTGTTTCAAGGACGCTCTGGATGTGTGCCATCAGGCCACCCAGCTCCGCTAACGCCGACGCGGGCAATTGGGCCAATGAGTTCACGTGAGCTTTGGCGCCGAGCATGAGGTAGCCGGGCAGGGCAGACGCCAAGTGATGGTTGACTGTCCAATGGTTCGTTTCATGGAGGATAAACGGTGGTGCTGGTTCCAAAGCTGACTCCCTGTCGTAGTGCGGTTAGGACCGATCCTTCAACTATGTAACATTTTTCAGCCGTGCGCTGACAGGCAAGATTGATGAGAACCTGTGGCGAGGGAGCTTGCTTCCGCTGGCCGCGAAGCGGCCCTTCGAACAAACCCTGAGATTTGGCTTGGTACACAGGTTTTCAGGACTGCTTCGCAGTCCAGCGGGAGCAAGCTCCCTCGCCATGGGGTTTGTGTCGGTCGGTGGACCGAGGTGTCAGCTTTTAGGGCCGCTTCGCGCCCCAACGGGGATAAATCCCCTCGCCACAAGAATGGTCAGTGGGATACCCGCCAATCCAATGGCTTTTGTGGCGAGGTTGCAACTACCCTTCGAACTCTGTCTTCAACATCGTCAAAAACGCTTCCCTGGCAGGATGCCGGCCAGCGTTTTCATGCCAGTAGAAAAGGTTATCGATGCCCGTCAGTTCAGGGAGTTCATACCCTGTCCAGCCAGCCCCCTGGCGGTATTGCTCATAGATCCCGCGAGGCACCAGCGAGACGCCGGCTCCGGCACTGACGCAGCCGACAATGGCGCCATAACTGGCGATGCTGATGATCGGTTGCACTTGGTCATGGCGCAGCAACCACTGCTCCAGGGCAAGGCGGTACGGACAGCCCGGGGGCCACATGAAGATGGCCTTGCCTTGCAGGTCGGCGGCGTTGCGCAAGGGGCCGTGGGATTCGGAGGCGATGAGCATCAGGTCTTCGCGGTACATCACGGCGCGCTTGAGCCCCGGCCGTTCCGCATCCACCGCCACGATCACACCGTCGAGCCGGTGGTGCTGGGTATCGTCCAGCAACTGTGCCCAAGTCCCCGTGCTCAGCTCCAGCGACACCTGAGGATACTGCGCGTGGTATTTGGCCAACAACTGCGGCAGGCGCCCCGTGGCGCTGGATTCGATGGCGCCTATGCGTAGCGGTCCGCTTGGCGTGTGGCTGGGGTTGATCGCGCGGCGGGCTTCTTCCGTCAGGCCGAGGATTTTTGTCGCGTATCCCAGGAACACCTCGCCCGCTGGGCTGACCCGCAAGCCGCGACCTTCACGAAAAAACAACGGTGTGCCCAACTCCCGCTCCAAGGATTTGAGCCGTGCCGTGATGTTGGACGGCACGCAGTGCAGCACTTCGGCGGCGCGGGCGATGCTGCCTGTGTCGCAGACGGTCTTGAGCATGCGCAGTTGGGACAGTTCCATAACTCACCCAAAGTGAATGGTTGGCTGAGTTTAAGTCACTTGTATTGAGGGTTGGTGGTTTTTGATACTGCGGCGTAATAGCCCAGGCGCTCAGTGCGCAGGAACTCTGAATGGAAACCCGTTGTATGCCGTTTGGCGGCTTGAAGAGCCCCAGCAGACCCCGCGTGAAAGTGATCCTGGCGATGATGTTCGTGATTCTTTGCTGGGCCTATTCGCCGATTGGTATTCGCATCGGCTTGCAGGCCTACGAACCGGGTCAGCTGGCATTGGTGCGGTTTCTCATCGCTTCAGTGTTCATGGCCGTCGTTGCGATGGCGAAGGGTATTTCCTGGCCGCGTCTCGGGGATTGGCCGTTGCTGGCGGTGTTGGGTTTCTTTGCCGTGAGTCTGCACCACATCGCCCTCAATTACGGTCAGCGGGGCGTCAGCGCTGGGGCGGCCAGTGTCCTGGCCCAGTCCACCCCTCTGTTCAGTACGTTGCTGGCGCATTCTGTCTTCAAGGAAAGAGTTGGCGCTTGGCAATGGGGCTGTGTCCTGTGCGGCTTGCTTGGCGCTGCCATAGTCGTCACGGGGGATCGAGGCTTGGGTGACATGGACGCCCGTGGGCTATTGATTCTGCTGGCGGCGCTGTCCTGGAGTGTGTATTTCGCTTTGCAGAAGCGCCATACCCATCGCTACGACGGTTTGACCCTGGTTTGTTACACCGTCTGGTCGGGCACGCTCGTGTTGTTCATTTTCGCGCCGGGCATGTTGAGCGCGGCACGACAGGCTTCGGCTTCGGTGAACCTGGCGGTGTTGGTTCTCGGTATTTTTCCCAGCGCGCTGGCGTACCTTGCTTGGGCCTACGTGCTGGCGCACAGCAACGTGAGCCGCGCTTCCATGGCGCTTTACCTGATACCGCCCACGGCGATGTCGATGGCTTCTTTGGTGTTGGCCGAGCGCCCGTCGATGATGGTGATTGTGGGGGCGGTGATTGTGTTGATGAGCGTGCTGGCGTTGAGTGTTGGGCCGGGTAATGGGGCAAAAGCCAGCTGATGCTGTCGTGGAGGGAGGTAATGAGGTTGGACGTTGTAGCGGCGCAGTTACGCCTACAACTTTTTCCATCCGCGTCCATCGGTCGTGCGGTAGGTTCCCCCTGTGGCACAGCACCCACCAGCCCCAAACGCCATTTTCCCCAGCTCAACCGTCACCCCATCCTCTCCCTTGCTCAGCGACTGCCGCGCGCAACGGGTGAAAAAAGGGTAGGGCTCGGTTTCCAGCACCACGGTCCAGGCTATGTCTTTCGCTGACTGGCCCTCGATCTTGTAAACCGCGCAATCGTGAACAACCAGGTGAACAGACTGCCCCGCAAGCGGGCCCTTGAAGACGAGTTCGGGTGGTGCGTCGAGCAGGGCGGTTTTCAGCGGGTCCGGCTCTGAAGCGTACTCGCAGGCCGCAAGCGTGCACATGGCGAGAACCAGGCCTGTCATCCGGATACGTTGCCGCATTATTTTTTGACCGAGTAATCCTGCCCCCACACCCGTACGGTGCTGACCGGCTCGTTCATGCCTTCAAACACGAACTTCTGGCGCACGGCGGTTTTCGGCGGGATGGTGACTTCATCCGGGTTGTCCAGGCCGGTGAGGCGGTTGGCGTAACCTGCTTGGTCAATGGCCAGCAGCACGCCCGTCTGGCCGAGGTTGATCAGGCGCAGTTGGGTGTCGGTGCTGTTTTTGAAGCCGAGGGTGACGCTGATGTTTTCGTCGCTGGGCTCCAGCTTCAGCACCTCGATGGCGATGCGGTCTTTCATTTGTTCGCCGGAGGCAACGATCGCGGCGCCGTCGGTGCCCTGCACCGACTCACGGCCATCGAGCACACCTTCGCTGACGCCGCCCAACAGGTTCTTGCCAGCGGTAATGAAGCTTGAGACGGCTGCCTTGGTCGAGTCCTTGATGAGGCTGCCGTCGGTTGGCTCGCCTTCGGCGAAGCACAGCGAGCTGAGCAAAAGGCTGGAGACGAAGAGGGTGGAGCGTGACGGCAGAAGGTTCATACCTGAGTCCTTGAGGGGGCAGCGACATCGCCCGTCAACAGGGCGAACGGCAATGATAGCCGTGATCATGGGCCGCTAGCGATCTGCTTCCTTGAGTTTTTCCGACATCTTCACCAGCGTTGCCAACGAGTCCGCATTCATCTTGCGCATCAACGACCCGCGCCGCACCTTCACGGTCACCTCGCTCAAACCCAGTCGGGCGGCCACCTGCTTGTTCAACAGCCCTGACACGACCAGGTCCATCACCTCGCGCTCGCCGTCAGTCAACGCGTCATGCCGACGTTTCAATGCGTTGACACTCGCCGCGGCCTTGCGCCGTTCCTGGTCGCGGTTCAGGCCCAGGGTGATTGCATCGAGCAGGTCCTGTTCGCGGAATGGCTTGGTCAGGAACTCCAGCGCCCCGGCCTTCATGGCTTTGACCGACATGGGAATGTCGCCATGGGCGGTGATGAACACCACCGGGACTTGGATATTCAAACGCGCCATTTCCTGCTGGAAATCCAGCCCACTCAGGCCCGGCATGCGCACGTCGAGGATCAGGCACGCCGGGACGTCCGGCCGTTCGGCATCCATGAATTCACGGGCCGAGCCGAAGGCCATGCTCGTCAGGCCCACGGAGGCCAGCAGGTCTTGCAGGGAGGCCCGCACCGAAGGGTCGTCGTCGACGATGAAGACCCTCGAGTCGGCCTGGTCATGCATGTCAGTCTGGCTCATCGGATTCCCTTGTGACGGCGGGCAGGGTGAAGTGAAACGTCGAACCTGACGGCGAATGGCTGGTGGCCCAGAGTCGTCCGTCATGGGCCTCGATGATCGAGCGACTGATGGCCAACCCCATCCCCATGCCGTCCTGCTTGGTGCTGTAGAAAGCGTCGAACACCCGTTCGCGGTCGCTGGCCGGCAAGCCATTGCCCTGGTCGGATACCGAAAAGAGCAGTTGCCCAGGCGATTCGAGCGTCACCTGAAACTGCAGAATCCGCTGGTCGACGTCAACCTGACGCATGGCGTCGAGCGCGTTCATCGCCAGGTTCAGGATCACTTGCTGGATCTGCACTTCGTCCGCCAGCATCGGCGGCAGTCCGTCCTGGACCTGCACCTGCACAGTGATGTTCTGCTCGTTCAGCTCGCCCGTCATCAAGCGCAACGCGGCATGGACCGTGTCGGCCACGTTCAGCCACTGCTTCGTCGGTGCTTGATGCCGGGCCATACCGCGCAACCGAGCGATGATGTCGCTGGCCCGGTGGGTGTCGGCGATGATCCGCTCCACCGCCTGCCGGGCCTTGGGCAGGTTGGGCGGCTCGGTCGCCATCCAGCGCAGGCAGGCACCGCCGCTGGCGGCCACGGCAGCCAGGGGCTGGTTGACTTCGTGGGCGATCGAGGCGGCGAGTTCGCCGAGCATGTTGATGCGGGCGATGTGCGCCAGGTGGGCACGGGTCTGGTGTACCGTGCGCACGGCGGCCGAGAGCCGCAGGGCCAGGTACGTCGTGCCGGCGATGGCCGCGAGGCTGATGAGCACGTTGATCAGACCGGCCTCCGTGTCGCCAAAACGCGTCAGCCGATAACTCAGGATCGTCAGGACCATGCAGATCAGCGCTACCCCTGCCACGGCGCGTGCCGGCAGGATTCTCACCGCGATCAGCACCACCACGATCTGGAAGACCCCGACCGCGATTTCCAGGTCGGTGACCGTATCGATCGCCGCGATGCCGAGGGCCAACCCCAGCAGGAGCAGCAGGCGCAGGGTCAACTGGGTTCTTCTCATTGAATGTCCATCGCGCATTGCTCCAACGACCGATCCACGCAGTTTATACCGCAGCACCTCAGGATGGATTGTCCAGGCTGAACTGATCGGCCACTTCGTCATAGGCGAACAACTCGGCGTAGCGCCCCCACTGCGTGACACAGTCCAGCGTAATGGCGGCGTCGTGCTCGGACATGAAATCTTCCAGTTGGTCACGGAAACGCCTGGCCGGTGCGGTGCGGGTGGGGCGGTCGTCCAGCACCCGGCGCACATGCCCCACCAACGGCACATATTTAAGCAGGTGCCGGGCAAACAGGTGTTTGCGCTCATCCACCGCTGACTCGGCGTAGCGCAGCCCGGCCGGCAGGAGGGTGATGTGGCCATCCTGCAGGTCGGCCAGGCGCAGGAGCTGCAACACCTCGGCGACCGGCAAAAGATCACTGGCGGTGTAGCGCAATGCGTCGGCGAGCTCGCGCAGATCCGCTTGGCCGGCAAACGGCTGATCCTGCACCGCTTCGATCAGCCCGGCCAGGGCATTGCTGGAAATCGACGGCAGGACCATGCCCACTCCGCTGCCTGCAAAGGTCTCCTGACGTGCGGAGCCGACATTCGCGCCGCCGGCCATCTGCACGTAAATGTGTTCGACCAGGGCTTGGAACGCCGGGTCGGCGCGATTGCGCGGCTGGCTGAGGTCCACGGCGATCTCACTCATGACCCGCCCCGGGTTGGAGGAAAAAATCAGTATCCGGTCACACATCAGCACGGCTTCTTCGATGTTATGGGTGACCATCAGGATCGACCTGATCGGCATGCGCCCCTCACGCCACAACTCCAGCAGATCGGTGCGCAGTGTTTCGGCGGTCAATACGTCCAGGGCGGAAAACGGCTCGTCCATCAACAACACATCCGGGTTGACCACCAGTGCGCGGGCCAGGCCGACGCGCTGGCGCATGCCGCCCGACAGTTCCTTGGGGAAGGCGCTTTCGAAGCCGTCGAGGCCGATCATATCGATGGCGGCCAGCGCCCGCCGACGTCGCTCAGGCGCCGCCACGCCCAAGGCTTCGAGGCCGATCTCGACGTTTTGCAGTACCGTCAGCCAGGGGAACAGGGCGAAGCTCTGGAACACCATGCGCACCGAACTCGCCAGTCCTTGGGCATTGGGCGGAAAATCCACCACCCCTGTGGTGGGCGAAATCAGGCCGGCGATGGAGCGCAGCAAGGTCGATTTGCCGGAGCCCGAACGCCCCAGCAGGCCGACGATTTCGCCTTCGTCCAGGCGCATGCAGACATTGTCCAGGACCCGGCGCTCGGCACCGCCGCCCGTGCCGTAGACATGGCCGACTTGCTGCACATCCACCAGGCAGCGTTTGTCTATCACTTGCATGAGATTGCCCTCAATCAATTCGAAGCCGACGTTCGGCGAAACCGTACAGCGGGCGCCACAGCAACCGGTTGAAACCGACCACGAAAATCGACATGACCACGACGCCCAGCGCCACCCGATGCAGATCCCCGGCCGTGGTGGCCTGGGCGATAAAGGCACCCAAGCCGGACGCATACAGATGCTGGTCGCCCCAGGACACCGCCTCGGCGACGATGCTGGCGTTCCATGAGCCACCCGCTGCCGTGAGGGCGCCGGTGATGTAATGAGGGAAGACGCCCGGCAGCGCGACCTGGCGCCACCACTGCCAGCCGCGCACGTGGAAGCTGCGCGCCGCCTCGCGCAAATCCGTCGGCAGGGCGCTGGCACCGGCAATCACGTTGAACAGGATGTACCACTGGGTGCCCAGGATCATCAGCGGCGAGAGCCAGACATCGGGGTCGAGTTTCAGGGCGACGATGGCGATCACCGCAAACGGAAACAGTACGTTGGCGGGGAAGGCCGCCAGCAATTGCGCGACGGGTTGCAAGCGTTCGGCCCAGCGCGGGTTCAAGCCGATCCAGACGCCGATGGGCACCCACACTACGCTGGCCAGCACGATGAGCACGCTGACTCGCAACAGGGTGGCCAGGCCCAGGCCGAAGGTACTGGCGACGTCGTCCCAGCCCAACGTGCTGCCAATGAAACGCGACAAGTACAGGATGCCGGCGATGCAGGCCGCGGCGACGAGGGCGAGCCAAGCCAGGTCGGCGGCGCGGCTGACGCGGGCGCTGGTCCTGAAGCGGATGGACGGCAGCCGCGGGATCTTTTCCAGAAACAACGACGCCTTGAGGCTGCCCAGCGCCAGCAGCACCAAGGGCACCAGGCGAGTCGAGCGCAGCAGGTCATAGACCCTGGACCGTGGGCGTTTCTGGGAGGCGGTCTGTTCAAAGCGGAATTTGTCCGCCCAGGCGACAATCGGCCGGAAAAACAGCAGGTCATAGGCAATGATCACCCCAACCATGGCCAGCACCGCCCAAGCGATCGCGGCGATGTTTTGCTGCTCGATCGCCAGCGCCAGCCATGAACCGATGCCCGGCAGGCTGACGGTGGTGTCGCCGACGGTAATGGCTTCGGACGCGACGACGAAAAACCAGCCGCCGGACATCGACATCATCATGTTCCACACCAGGCCCGGCGTGGCGAACGGTAGCTCCAACCTGACGAAACGTTGCCATGGTGAAAACGAGAACTGTCGGCTGACGTCATAGAGATCGTTGGGCACGGTTCTCAGCGACTGATAGAAACTGAAGGTCATGTTCCAGACTTGGCTGGTGAAGATGGCGAAGATGGCCGCGCACTCCACGCCGGTCTCCTTGCCCGGGAACAGTCCCATGAAGAACACAACGGTAAAGGTCAGGAAGCCCAGTACCGGCACGGATTGGAGAATATCCAACGCCGGCAGGATCACCATTGCCGCCTTGCGGCTTTTGGCTGCCAAGGTGGCAATGACCAGGGAAAAAACCAATGAAACAAACAAGGCGATGAACATGCGCAACGTGGTGCGCAAGGCATATTCCGGCAGGTGCACCAGATCCAGGGACAGTGGCGAAGCATCCAGCACGCCGAGGGGCTGGTTCATCTGATCCAGGCCATGGAATACAAAGGCAGCCAAGAGCACCAGGAGGCCCAATGACGCTATGTCGGCGCGCCAGGAATGGGCAGGGAGTTGTTCTCTGTTTTTGAAGGGCGTCAATGCAGGTGCAAGGAATGAAGGGCGCATGGATCACCTCTATCTAAGCTTTGGAAATCAGGGCTGCGACCACACTGGCGATCATTGGAAGTCATGAAGTTGAAGCGCACTTGAGCGGGGGCGTTAAGTACCCGGCAAGATTAAGTGGTGCCCGGGTTGATGACCACGCTGACTTGGGACATGAAAATATACGTTGGTATATCCGTTCCCTTCGGTGAGAGAACTCTGCGGCAGGGCTTTATCTTTTGTTGCCCACTGAAATTGTGCGAGGAGGGTGGAGGGGCGTTCGTCTGATCCGTATTTTCCTGCGCCAGGTGCCTCTGTAATGAACCCGGGCCCGACCCCAGAATAACCACGCGGTTAGCCTAGTGAGCTACCCGTGTACTGCAATTTTTTGGTCCAGGAGTGCTCATGGCGAAGATGGCGATTTTTCTAGGTGGTTTTTTGGCACTGACGCTTCTGATCGGCGTGCTGGCGACGATTTCGCCCGTATAGGCACAAGCGGTTGAAGCTTCTGTGACGAGGGATTGTTCCTCGCCACAACTCCACTGTGGGAGCGAGCTTGCTCGCGATAGCGGTGGTACAGCTTGCATCCATGTTGAATGGTCCGCCGCTATCGCGAGCAAGCTCGCTCCCACAGGTTTTGATTGCCTTTTTAATGCTGTTACCGATGCAAGATCACCTGGGCGATTTCCTGCAATCCCATCACCCGTTGCGCCGCATTGAGTTTGATCGCTTCCTTGGGCATGCCGAAGACCACGCAACTGGCTTCGTCCTGGGCCACGGTGGCGGCGCCGGCGTCGAGCATTTCCTTCAGGCCGCGGGCGCCGTCGTCGCCCATGCCGGTCATGATGATGCCGGTGGCGTTGCGGCCGGCGAATTTGGCGACTGAGCGAAACAATACATCCACCGAGGGGCGATGGCGGTTGACCAGCGGGCCGTCCACCACTTGCACGTGGTAGAACGCGCCGCTGCGGGTCACCATCATGTGTTTGCCGCCCGGGGCGATGAGCGCCAGGCCCGGGTGGATGCGGTCGTTGTTACGGGCTTCGCGCACTTCGATCTGGCACAGGCTGTTGAGCCGGGCGGCGAACGAGGCGGTGAACTTCTCCGGCATGTGCTGAACGATGACGATGCCCGGGCACACCCGTGGCAGGGCGGTGAGCACCGCTTCCAGGGCCTGGGTGCCGCCGGTGGAGGTACCCAGGGCGACGATGCGTTCGGTGGTCTGCGCCATGGCATGGCCGTTGGCGGCGGGCAGCATGGCGTCGGCGGTGAGTTTGATCGCCGGCGCCAGCGCCGTCGGGGCGGGACGCTTGCCGAGGTTGCGCACATTGACCTGGGCGGCGGCACGGATCGCCGACACCAATTCGGGCGCCGACTCCAACAGAAAGTTCTTCAGCCCGGTGGTGGGCTTGGTGATGATTTCCACCGCGCCTGCGGCCATCGCCTGCAACGTCGTTTCCGCCCCCCGGGGCGTCAGGGATGAACAGATCACCACCGGGGTGGGGCGTTCGCTCATGATTTTCTTCAGGAAAGTGATGCCGTCCATGCGCGGCATTTCCACGTCCAGCACGATCACGTCGGGCCATTCCTTGGTCAGTTTGTCCATGGCGAAAATCGGGTCGGACGCCGCGCCCATGACGTGGATGTCCGGTGTCTCGCTGAGAATCGCCAATAACACCTGGCGAACCACGGCAGAGTCATCCACCAGCAGTACATTGATCTTTTTTGACATGGTCAGTGCCGGGTCCTTATGGGTTGGTGCCTGACCCACACATCGCCGCTGCGCAGGTCGAAGATGATGCTGCGGTGGCCGGTGCTGCCCATGTCCTGGGCGATCAGGTCGAGGCGATAGAGGGCGGCCATTTCCAGCGCGGCGTTGACGTTCAGTCGTGCCACATCGCCGTAGGGCACATGGCGTTGCAGTTCGGGGAACATCTCCCCGCCGCCGAACAGCTTGAGTTGGTAGTCCTCGGGGGCGGTGCGGTGCGCCCGGGCCTGACGGATGAACAGTTCGATGGCTTCGTCGGCGTAGAGGCCGTTCAGTGCGGTGGAGCAGCGCACTCGACTGGGCAGCATGAAGTGGCACATGGCACCGATCCTGCGTTCGGGGTGCCACAGCGTGATCGCCACGCAAGAGCCGAGAATCGTGCGCAGGCGAGTCGGGCAGGTGGCGAAGCGAAACTCCCCTGGCGCCAGGTATTCCTCGGCCACTGCTCTGATGGCGGCGTTCATGGTTTGCGGTAAATCGAGGGCGCCACCAGTTTCAACGCATCGGACACACCGTTGAGACTCTCCGAGTGGCTGACGATGAAATACCCGCCGGGCTTGAGCCGGGGGATCAAGCGGGCGACCACTTTGCTTTTGGTGGGTTGGTCGAAATAGATCATGACGTTGCGCAGGAAGATCACATCGAACTCCCCCAGCTCCGGCAAGGTGTCGTTGAGGTTGACCTGGATGAAGTTGACCCGGTTACGTAACGCCCGGTCGATGAGGAACGTGCCTTGCTGGCTGCCGGTGCCCTTGAGGCAGTATTTCACCAGCAGCGGCTGGGGCAGGGTACGGGCGCGTTCCATCGGGTAATGCCCGGAGCGCGCCTTGGCCAGCACCTGGCTGCTGATGTCCGAACCGATCACTTCCCAGGGCGTGGTGCCCAGCCCTTCGGCCAGGGTCATGGCCAGGCTATAGGGTTCTTCCCCGGAAGAGCTGGCGGCGCTCCACAGGCGGAAGGTCTTGCCCGGCGTTGCGTGGGGCAGTACGTGTTGGCGCAGGAAATCGAAATGCTTGGGCTCGCGGAAAAAGTAGGTCTCGTTGGTCGTCAGCAGGTCCAGCGCCACTTGTAATTCATCGGTGCGCTGGCCGTTCATGATCAGCTTGAAATACTCGCCGTAGCTGTCCAGCTCATAGTGCTTGAGGCGCTTGAACAGGCGCCCGGCCACCAGGGCTTTCTTGGCCTCGGACAGGCTGATGCCAGCGGCCTGGTACAGCCAGGACTGGAACTGGCCGAATTCTCGGTCACTGAGCGCCAGCGCGTTCGCCGTGCGTTCCTTGCAGGTATCGGTGTTCACGGGGCATCCACTTCCAGCGCGTTCGGGCTGGCTTCGGCGAGTTGGGACATTTCGTCGATGGACAATACGCGGTCCACCTCCAGTACGATGACGAACTTGCCATCGACCTTGGCCATGCCACTGATGAAATCGGCCCGGATCTTCGCGCCGAAGCTCGGTGGCGGCTCGATCTGCGAAGCCGGGATCTCCAGCACCGCCGACACTGTGTCCACCAGCAGACCAATGTCCTGGGCCTGGCCGTCGGCGCTGGACGCCTCGATGATCACCACGCACGAGCGCCGGCTGATCGCTGAATTCGGCCGGCCGAAACGGGCCGACAGGTCGACGACCGGCACGACCGCGCCCCGCAGGTTGATCACCCCGCGCACGAAGGTCGGCATCATCGGCACGACGGTCAGGTTGCCGTATTCGATGATTTCCTTGATGCACAGGATGCCGATGGCAAACATCTCCGTGCCGAGCATGAACGTCAGGTATTGCGCTTCTTCCTCGACCGCGATGGCGGTCTGACGTGTGGTCGCGATGGCGCCCATTGCTTTTTCTCCTTTAAGCAAGCCTGTGGAACCGGGCCATCAGAACCGGGTGAATTCCGATTCGTCCGGGGCGGTAGCCATGTTGTAGGCAAACGCCTTGGGCATGATCGGTGCCGGTGCCCGCGTCGGTTTGCGGCCGGAGGAACCGGGAGTGTTATCGACCCTGGCAACTTGCACAGCGGACTTGGGCGGCGTGTCCAAGGTGAAGAAGCTCATGGCCTGTTGCAGCTGTTCGGCCTGGCTGCTCATCTCCTCGGCGGTGGCGGCCAGCTCTTCGCTGCTGGAGGCGTTCTGTTGGGTCACCTGGTTGAGCTGGGTCATGGCGGTGTTGATCTGCGCCACACCGGCGGCCTGTTCTTCGGAGGCGGCGCTGATTTCCTGCACCAGGTCCGAGGTCTTGTTGATCGAGGGGACCATTTCGTTGAGCAGGTTCCCAGCCTTTTCCGCCATATCGACGCTGCTGGAAGACAGCTCGCCGATTTCCTGGGCGGCCACCTGGCTGCGTTCGGCCAGCTTGCGCACTTCGGCGGCGACCACGGCGAAGCCTTTGCCGTGTTCACCGGCGCGGGCTGCCTCGATGGCTGCGTTGAGCGCCAGCAGGTTGGTCTGGTAGGCGATGTCGTCGATGATGCTGATGCGCTGGGCGATTTTCTTCATCGCCACCACGGTCTGCTGCACCGATTCGCCGCCGTCGGTGGCTTCCTTGGCGGCTTTGCTGGCCATGCCATCGGTGACCTTGGCGTTCTCGGTGTTCTGGTTGATGCTGGCGCTCATCTGCTCGATGGACGCGCTGGTTTCCTCGACGCTGGCCGCCTGCTCGCTGGTGGCCTGGCTCATCGATTGCGCGGTGGCGCTGACTTCTTCGGAGGCGCTGGCCAGGTTGTCCGCGGCGTTACGCACTTCGCCAATGATGTGCGAGAGCTTGCCGACCATGTTCTGCATGGCGTTGAGCACCATGCCGGTTTCGTCCTTGGAGCCGCCTTCGATTTTTGCGTTCAGGTTGCCTTCGGCCAACTGCTCGGCGACGGTCGCAGCCTGTTTCAAGGGGCGGGAGATGATGCGCGAGATGAACAGCGCCAGGCTCAGGCCCGCCAGCAGGGCGGCAATCAGCACGACAATGATCGACAGGCGCGATTTTTCAAACAGCGCTGCGCCACGCTCACTGGCGGCGGCGGCGCCGGCGTCATTGAGTTCCACCAGTTTTTGCAGGTCGCTGACCACCAGCTCGAATTGACGCTTGGATTCGCCCTTGAGCAGTGCATGGGCTTGCTCGGTCAGGTTTTGCCGAGACAGTGCAAGCAGGTCCTTGCTGACTGCGAGGTAAGCGACCCAGTCATTGCGGGTGGTTTCGAACAGCTGGCGGTCCTCTGCATTGGAGAGCAGTTTTTCATAGGTCGCCAGGCGTGTCTCGAAGGCCTTTTTGGATTCTTCGGCTTCTTGCTCGATGGTGGCGCGTTCCTGTTCGGAATCGGCGGTAATGTGGCGGTTTTCCTTGAGGCGGTAGTTTGCCCCGTAGAAACGCATGCCCGAGGCAGCACGCATGGATGGCATCCAGTTTTCCCGGATCTCGACGGTGGTGCTGTTCACCTCGCCCAGTTGGATGATCGCGAACACCCCCATGACGGCTGTCAGGGCCAGCACCACAAGAAATGAAGTGATCAGTTTGGTGGCGATTCTAAGATCGTAGAACCATTTCATTGGGAAGTACCTCTCCATGGAAGTGCTAAAGCGTCAGCGAGCGTTGGCTTGTTGTAATTGAGTCGGGGTGTAGCGGTTTTCTGTCTGGGCGATCTCGGTGAGCAGCGCCGGTACGTCGAGAATCAACGCCACGGCGCCACTGCCCAGGATGGTCGAGCCACTGATGCCGCGAAGGGCGCCAAACAGCTTGCCCAGCGGTTTGATCACGGTCTGGAATTCACCCAGCAAGTCATCCACCACCAGCCCGGCCTTGAGTTCGGCGTAGCGCACCACCACCACGTTCTGCCGACGCGCGGCCGGGCCTTCGTGGCTGAAGTGATCGCGCAGGTAGACCAGGGGCAGCACCTCGCCGCGCAGGTCGAGGTAGCCTTGCTCGCGGCTGGCGAGCCCATCGTCTTCGCTCAGCTCGATGCATTCCTGGACCATGTCCAGCGGTATCACATAGGTCGACTGACCGATGCCCACCAGGAATCCATTGATGATCGCCAGGGTCAGTGGCAGGCGGATGCGCACCACGGTGCCCTTGCCGGGCTGGCTGTCCAGGTCGACGGTGCCGCGCAGCAGGGTGATGTTGCGCTTGACCACGTCCATGCCCACGCCCCGCCCCGAAAGGTTGGTCACGGCCTGGGCGGTGGAAAAGCCAGGTTCGAAAATCAGGTTGTAGATTTCCTGGTCGGTGGGGCTGGCACCTGGCTGCACCAGGCCACGTTCCTGGGCCTTTTCCAGGATCCGGTCACGGTTCAGGCCGGCGCCGTCGTCGGCGATTTCCAGCACGATGCTGCCGGAGTCGTGATACGCGTTGAGGTGCAAGTGCCCCTTGACCGGTTTGCCGGCCGCCAGCCGCGCCTCGGCGGTTTCAATGCCGTGGTCCATGGCGTTGCGCAGCAGGTGCATGAGTGGGTCGCCGATTTTTTCCACCACGGTCTTGTCCAGCTCGGTCTCCGCGCCGCTGATGATCAGGTCGATATCCTTGCCCAGTTCCTGGCTGACATCGCGCACCACCCGACGGAAGCGGTTGAAGGTTTCGCCAATGGGGATCATGCGCAGGCGCAGGGCGCCGTCGAGAATTTCTTCCACCAGCCCGGAGACCGACGAGGTGGCTTCCTGCAACGGGTCGTTGTGGCAGGTGCGGGCCAGCAGGCTGGCGCCGGCGCTGGCAATGACCAGTTCGCCCACCAGGTTGATCAACTCGTCGAGCTTGTCGGCGTTGACCCGTACGTAGGTGTCCTTGGCCTTGCTGTCGCTGGTCACCGCTTGTTTGTCGGTGGCGATCTGGGCGGGCATGCGCGGCGTCTTGCGCTGGTCGGACAGCAACTCGCCGGTGGCGACCAACGCAGTGGTTTCCTCGGCCGGTTCCGGTGATGTGGTCATCAGGCCGGTGTTGGCCGGGGGGGCGATGTCGTCATCCTGGGCAACGATCTCGATCTCGCAGTCTTCCCGGACGAAATCGAACACTTCGTTGATCGCCCCGTGGCTGGCGGCCGAGCGAAACGCGATGTCGAAGCCCAGGTAGCAGGACTCGGCGTCCCAGGCATCGGCGGCGGGCAGGGTGTCGGTCAGGGTGGTGAGGTCGACGATTTCACCCAGGGTTTGCAGGTAGCGCAGGAACGACAGCGGGTCCATGCCATTGCGGAACACGTCCTGGCCGAAACGCAGGGAAAGGTGCCAGAGGCGCATTTCGCCAGGTTCGCGGGTTTCGGTGTCCCGCGCAGGCGTTGGGGCCGTGGCCGGCGAGGGCGCTTGGTATTCCTGCAGGATCTGGCACAGCTCCACTTCCCGTTGCAGGGCCGGTGGCGGCAGCGCTCCGCCCTGGTTGGCGGCCACGTTGATCAGTTCCAGCATGTGGTCGCTGGACTTGAGCAACACCGCAATCAGGCCGGCGTCCACCTCGACGCTGCCGTTGCGCAGGCGGTCGAGCACGTCTTCGACGATGTGGGTGAAGCTGACGATCGGTTCCAGGCCGAACAGGCCGGCCGACCCCTTGATCGTGTGGGCCGCCCGGAAGATCGCACCGATGGCGTCATCGTCGCCGGGGTCGGTTTCCAGCTGCAGCAGCGACTCTTCCATCGCCTGCAGCTGTTCCCGTGCCTCGACGATGAAGGTCTGTTGTGCCTGATCGAGATTGATGCTCACGCTCATTTCCTTTGTCGTGTCCGACGTCCTAGGCAACCAGGTTGCACAGGGCAAGTGTCTCCGTGACGGCCTGGCTTTGGCCGGTAAGTGTCAGTTGGGTCCCGGCCCGGGAGGCCTCGCGCTGCACCATCAGCAGCAGTTGCAGGCCAGCGCCGTCCATCTCGGTGATCTGCGACAGATCGAGGGCCATTCGCGGCGTTGCCCCCAAGTGCGGCAGCCACTGCGCGGCCAGCTCGGCCGCGGTGTAGATCGTCAGCTCGCCGTCGATGTGCACCTGGGCAGTGTCATCCCGTGTTTCGTAGTGCAACGGCATGGGAGCCTCCTGCTATCAAGGAAGAATCAGCTTGGATACCGCCGCCAGCATCTGCGCCGGCTGGAACGGCTTGACCACCCAGGCCTTGGCCCCGGCGGCCTGGCCTTCCTGTTTCTTCGATTCCTGGGATTCGGTGGTGAGCATGATGATCGGCGTGAACTTGTAGCTGGCCAGCTTCTTGACCTCCTTGACGAAGGTGATGCCGTCCATGTTGGGCATGTTCACGTCACTGATGATCAGGTGCACTTTCTGGCCGTTGAGCTTGCCCAGCGCGTCCTTGCCATCGCTGGCTTCGATCACGTCATAGCCGGCACTTTTCAACGCGATGCCGACCACCTGCCGAACGCTCGCGGAGTCGTCGACAACCAATACACTTTTAGCCATGAGCGGCTCTCCTAAAAGAAGGTTATTTCCTGTGAAGTCTGTTGCGCGCTCGAGTCGCCGTGGTGATTGCGGCGTTGCTCGTCGGTGGCGTAAGTGGTTTCCATGCGCGCCAGCCATTGGCGGGCATCGATGGAGACGGCCTGGTCGGGCGACTGACTGGCCTGCTGCAGATGCACATGCAGGTCCTCTATGTTGTCGCGCACGTGGCTGAGGATCTGGCTGACCCGATCCTGGAATTGCAGGCTGACCAGCACCTCGGTGAGTTCATCGCGGATGCCGAAGCTTTCCCGTTGCAGCATGTCGGCCGAGTCGGCCAATCGGCCGGTGACACTCTTGAAGCGCTCCAGCACCTGCTGGATGCTTTGCTCGGAAGCACTGACCGAATGGCTGTCCTGGTCCGCGCCGCTGGAAGCGGCATGCACCAGTTGGGTGATGGCGGTGTTGATGATGTCGACCTTGGCCGACATCTGCTGGCCGGTCTCGCTGGACTTGCTCGAGAGGCTGCGCACGGCGTCGGCCACCACCGCAAACCCACGCCCGGCCTCGCCGGCACGGGCGGCTTCGATGGCGGCGTTGAGGGCCAGCAGGTTGGTCTGCGCGGCAATCGCCGCGACGTCGGCGGCCATGGTCCGCAGCTCGCCGGTATAGGCCGTCAGGTTGCGCACCTGGGCCAGGGTTTCGTCACGGCTGGCCTGGGTGGCCTTCAGGGAGTCGATGACCTTGACCAGTTCACCTTCGCTTTGGGCCAGCACCTGCACGGCGCCGCCAGCGCTGCCGCCGGCCAGTTCACCGGCGGCCAATTGCGAGGCTTGCACGGTGTCTTCCAGGCGTGACGAAATGCCGGTGAAGCGGCCGGTCAGGGAAACGATCGCGGTCTCGGTCTGCTGCCGGGAGCTTTCGACCTGCTTGGCCCAGATCGGCATGGCACCGAGGATGACGTCGTTGAGTTGTGCGTGGGTTTTATGGGCCTGGTGCTCGCTGCCTTGCAGGTCGTGGTGGGCGATGGCGGCGGCGAGGGCGCTGTCGAACTGTTGGCGTTGCGAGCGCGCACCCCATGCGCCAGCACCGACGCCCAAGACCAGGATCGCCACACTCAAACCGATGTTTTGCCCACTCGTGCCATTGAGCGCCAGCACGCCAATGCTCGCGGCAATGGCCACCAGCACGGCGCTCCAGAGAATGCGTGGTTGTGCTCGGGAAAGGGAATGACCGTGAGAGTACGACGTCATGGTTCGGTCCTTGAACAGTGGTGCTGACAGGTAATTTGCGAATAACTGGTTATCTGCAAAGCCGGCATGGTCTTGAGGACCAGTCGTCCGATTTCGATAAAAATAATGGCACAGTGCTATCTAAGGATAGACGAGATCGGGAAATTGTCGAGGTGGCCTGACCTATGGAGATCCCCTGGCCAGGGCGCTAGCCCCCGGTGGACTGCGCTGTAGGAGCTGCCGAGCGAAGCGAGGCTGCGATCCTTCCAAGGCTCGTTGAATATCCAGTGGAAGATCAAAGATCGCAGCCTTCAGCAGCTTCTACAGCGCAGTCAAGCGCCCTCGTCACGAAAACGGACATCTTCTGAAACAGAATCGATGGATTGAGCTAAATTACCCCGCATCGGATTTTCGAACTGCCATCAGAGTCCCCATGCCGACCCAGCCCCTCTGGAAAACCTATCTCCTGTTCCTGATCCCCATGGTCCTGTCCAACTTCCTGCAGTCCATGTCCGGCACGTTCAACAGCATCTACATCGGCCAGATGCTCGGCACCCAGGCGTTGGCGTCGGTGTCGGGCATGTTTCCCATCGTGTTTTTCTTTATCGCCTTGGTGATCGGCCTGGGCGCGGGGGCGGGGGTGTTGATCGGGCAGGCCTATGGCGCCGGCGAAACCGGTACGGTGAAGGCGATTGCCGGTTCGACCTTGTTGCTGGGGGCGATCATTGGCCTGGTGGCGGCGGTGCTTGGCAGTGTCTTCGCGCGTCAGGCGTTGCAAGGGCTCGGCACGCCGGCCGATGTGCTAGAGGACGCCGTTTCCTATGCCCGGGTCATGCTGTGGATCCTGCCGATGTTGCTGGTATTCGTGCTGTTCACCCAGTTGCTGCGCGGGGTGAGCGATACGGTGTCACCGATGTTGGCGCTGCTCGTGTCCACCAGCGTCGGGCTGCTGCTCACGCCAGCGTTGATCCGCGGCTGGCTGGGGTTGCCGCAGATGGGCATCCAGAGCGCGGCATGGGCGGGGCTGGCGGGGACGACGTCGGCGATGCTGATGCTGGCGTGGCGCCTGCGTCGCCGCGAGCATGCCCTGGCGCCGGACCGTGCGTTGTTCGCGGCGATGCGCCTGGACAGGGACATCCTCGGCAAGGTGTTGCGCATCGGCCTGCCCACGGGGTTGCAGATGGTGGTGATCTCGTTGTCGGAATTGGTGATCCTGGCGCTGGTCAATCGCCACGGCTCCCAGGCCACGGCGGCCTACGGCGCGGTGACGCAGATCGTCAATTACGTGCAGTTTCCGGCGCTGTCGATTGCCATCACTGCCTCGATCCTCGGCGCCCAGGCCATCGGTGCCGGCCGCCTGGAGCGCCTGGGGCCGATCCTGCGCACGGGGCTTGCATTCAACCTCTGGCTCACCGGTGGGCTGGTGCTCCTGGGCTATCTGTTATCCCACTGGCTGCTGGGGCTGTTCATCACTGATCCGGCGGCCCGGGTCCAGGCCGAACACTTGCTGCATATCATGCTCTGGAGCTTGCTGGTGTTCGGCTTCCAGGCGATCGTCGGCGGCATCATGCGCGCCAGCGGCACGGTGCTGGTGCCGGTCGCCATCTCGATTTTCTGCATCGTCGCCGTGCAAGTGCCGGCCGCGTATCTGCTGGACGCGCACTTCGGGTTGCAAGGGGTGTGGATGGCGTTCCCGGTGGCTTACCTGAGCATGCTGTTGTTGCAGACGCTTTACTACAAGCGGGTCTGGCAGCATCAGCCGATCGAGCGGTTGGTGTAATCAACCCACCACCGGCCCCTGTGGGAGCGAGCTTGCTCGCGATGGCGTCGGCACATTCGGCATCGATGCAGGCTGATCCACCGCTATCGCAAGCAAGCTCGCTCCCACAAGGGTTCGGTGCCTGGCGATGTTACAGTGGTCGTTACCCGTCATGCCGCTACCGAGGATCCGATGCCAGCCAGCCCTCTACCCAACCTTGCTTACCGCGCCTTCCTCTTCGACATGGACGGCACACTGCTCAACTCCATCGCCGCCACCGAGCGGATCTGGACACGCTGGGCCCTGCGCCATGGCTTGGACGTGGCGACGTTCCTGCCGACCATCCATGGCGTGCGCGCCATCGACACCATCGCCCGCCAGCACCTGCCAGGGGTGGATGCCCAGGCCGAGGCCGAGCAGCTTACCCGGGAAGAAATCGAAGACGTCGAAGGGGTAGTGCAAGTGCCCGGTGCGCTGGCATTTCTGAAAAGCCTGCCGCCAGAGCGATGGGCAATCGTCACCTCAGCGCCCATGGCATTGGCCTTGCGGCGTATGGAAGCGGCGGGGATCCCGCGCCCGGCAGTGATGGTGACCGCCGAGGATGTGAGCGACGGCAAGCCCGACCCCACCTGCTATCGCCTGGCGGCCGAGCGCTTGCAGGTGACGCCCCAGGAATGTCTGGTGTTTGAAGACGCCGAGGCCGGTATTCGGGCAGGCGAGGCCGCCGGGGCCGATGTGATGGTGGTGACGGCAACGCACACGCATCCCGTGGTCACCCTTCATCCGCAGATCAAGGACTACCTCGGGCTAGGCATTGAGGTGGATGAGGCCGGCCTGATGCGACTGCCTTCGATGCTATGACCGCCGCGAAACTCCTGTGGGAGCGAGCTTGCTCGCGATAGCGGTGATTCAGCCTGCATCAGAGCTGAATGTACCGGCGCTATCGCGAGCGAGCTCGCTCCCACAGTTTTTTGAGTCATTCACCGGCATTGCAGCCACCACAAATCCCCCCTGTGGGAGCGAGCTTGCTCGCGATAGCGGTGGATCAGCCTGCATCAGAGCTGAATGTACCGACGCCATCGCGAGCGAGCTCGCTCCCACATTGGATCTGTGGTCCTCAGAGAGGTCAGGTCACCACGCGATAACACGGCACATACGCCGCGCCGCCCGGCAGTTTCATGCGGTGTTGGGCGACGAAGGCCTGGAGCAGGCGGTCGAGGGGTTCCATGATGGCGGCGTCGCCGTGGATCTCGTAAGGACCGTGTTCTTCGATCAGGCGGATGCCCTTGTCCTTGACGTTACCGGCCACGATCCCCGAGAACGCCCGGCGCAGGTTGGCGGCCAGTTCGTGGGCGGGCAGGTCGCGGCTCAGGCCCAGGCTGGCCATGTTGGCGTGAGTCGGGTCGAACGGGCGCTGGAAGCCCTCGTCGATCTTCAGCAGCCAGTTGAAGTGGAAGGCGTCGTTGCGCTCGCGGCGGAACTGCTTGACCTCCTTGAGCCCCTGGGTCATCTGCCGGGCCACTTCGGCCGGGTCGTCGATGATGATCTGGTAGTGCTTCTGCGCGGCCTCGCCCAAGGTCGCACCGACAAACGCATGCAACTGGTCGAGGTACGGCGCGGCGCTTTTCGGCCCGGTGAGTACGACGGGGAAGGGCAGGTCCTCGTTGGCCGGGTGCATCAGGATGCCCAGCAGGTACAGGAACTCTTCCGCCGTACCGGCGCCGCCCGGGAAGATGATGATGCCATGGCCGACGCGCACGAAGGCTTCCAGGCGTTTCTCGATGTCCGGCAGGATCACCAGCTCATTGACGATCGGGTTCGGCGCCTCGGCGGCGATGATCCCCGGCTCCGTCAGGCCCAGGTAGCGACCACCATGGATGCGCTGCTTGGCGTGGGCGATGGTGGCGCCTTTCATCGGGCCTTTCATCACGCCCGGGCCGCAGCCGGTGCAGATGTCCAGGCTGCGCAGGCCCAGTTCGTGGCCGACCTTCTTGGTGTATTTGTATTCTTCGGTGTTGATCGAGTGACCGCCCCAGCACACGACGATTTTCGGCTCCACGCCAGGGCGCAGGGTGCGGGCGTTGCGCAGCAGGTGGAACACGTAGTCGCTGATGCCCTGGGACGAGCTGAGGTCGATGCGCTGGCTGTCCAGTTCGTTCTCGGTGTAGACGATGTCGCGCAGGGCACTGAAGAGCATTTCCCGGGTGCTGGCGATCATTTCGCCGTCGACGAACGCATCGGCTGGCGCGTTCAGCAGCTCCAGGCGTACGCCCCGGTCCTGCTGGTGAATGCGGATCTCGAAGTCCTTGTAGGCTTCCAGGATGGTCTTGGCGTTATCGACATGGGCGCCGGTATTGAGAATGGCCAGGGCGCACTGGCGAAAGAGGGTATAGATGCTGCCGGAACCGGCTTCGCTCAGTTGCTGGACTTCGCGCTGGGACAAAGTCTCCAGGCTGCCCTTGGGGCTTACCGAGGCGTTTATTACATGTCTTTGAGTCATTCAGCTTTCCTTGAAAACGATGCCATGCACACGACGACGGCATCTTGAAAAAAACGTCCACGCCGAAAGATCGCACGATCCTTGCGCTATCGCCATGGACTTCGATCCGGGCCCGGCGAGTCGGCGGCCATACAAAATGAGCCCCAGCATAGCTAAATCGACCGGGCAGGCGATAATGCGTGACTCTTTTGATGCCGTACAAGGAAATTGCGCCGCGATGTTCGAGATCAAACCGTGGGATGGCGACACCTACCGCAGGCAGACCCGCCGCAGCACCCTGATCATCGCGGTGGTGTTCCTGGCCCTGGCGATGCTGCTGTCCAGCCTGGCCGTGACGCTGTTGGGTACGCCCGCAGGTGATAACTTTCGCTTCAACCTCGGCGGGGTGATTGTCGCCGTGTTGGCGATGGCTGTGCTGATGCGCCAGTATTTCTGGTCGCAGCCGTGGATGGCCGCCGCGGTGTACGGCTGGCAGCTCAAGCGCAGCCTGATGAAAATCACCAATGTGATGCACCAGGTGACGGCCGGTGTGCAGGCCCGGGACCCCACCGCCATGAAGCTGCTGCGCTTCTATCACCTGGGACTGGCCCAGATGCATCAGCTGGACGCCAACTCCAGTGCCCAGGGCTCCCTCGCGCGCGAAGCCGACGCGCACCTGGCGAACATGCAGGCGCTGGGCCTGGACACCGAACAGTCGCGCCTGGACCCAAGCTGGGTCGAGACGGTGAAGCAGGCGTATAACGCCGGTTGAGCGGTCAGAGGGTGCCGATGCGGTCCAGCTCGGCTTTCAGGGCCTGGGCGTCCAACTGGTCGAAGGGCAGGGCGAAGAAGGCCCGGCAGCGGGCTTCGATGCGGTCCAGCGTGCTGTGGAACGCCTGGCCGACCTGATCATCGTTGCCTTTGACCTCCGACGGGTCCGCCAGGCCCCAGTGGCTCTTGAGCGCTGGGCCGAAATACACCGGGCAGGCCTCGTTGGCGGCGTTGTCGCACACCGTGATCACGACGTCCGGCGGGCTGCTTTCGAAAGCGTCGTTGCCCTTGCTGCACAAGCCTTTGATACAGACCCCGGCCTCCTGCAAGGTGCTCAGGCTGCGCGGCAGCACTTGGCCCTTGGGAAAGCTGCCGGCGCTGACGGCTTCGAACCCGGCCGGGGCCAGATGGTTGAACATCGCTTCGCTGAGAATGCTGCGGCAGCTGTTGGCGGTGCACATGAAGAGGACTTTCATCGATTCGGTTCCGATAGGCGCGGGGTGGGTTGTGCCGGAGTATATGTGGATAGTCGAATATATGAAATTTCATATTTATAGCGCCGGATGAGGCAAGCCGTTCGTCGGTAGGGCGCCAGGAAAATCAAACCCGCCCCAGGCACTGTCTTTCTCATGATCAGTCATGCAAAGGAGAGATGACATGCCAGATCGAAGTGTTTATGGCGGCTGGAAATGGCTATGGGCAGCGGTTTTTGGATTGACCGGCTGCGCAGGCGGCACGAGCGATTCGCCTGTTAACGTACTTGGCGCCGCGAAGACCTCGACGACCGCGACGCTGGAAACCGGGGCGCGGATCATGCAGGACAAACCGCCATTACGGGCCCTGGACACCTACCTCGATGGCTTCCATTTCTATAACGGGCGGATGTCCGGGCAGATGGAAGCGCATCACTACTGCACGGCGTTGAACGAGGAGGTCTTCCAGTGCGTCATCTTCGATGGCAATACCTCCAGTGCCAAGCTGATGGGCGTGGAGTACATCATCAGCCAGCGCTTGTTCGAAGGTTTGCCGGCCAGCGAGAAACAGCTGTGGCACAGCCATGTGCACGAAGTGAAATCCGGCCAGTTGATCGCCCCGGGCATCCCGCAAGTGGCGGAAACCCGGTTGATGGAGAACCTGGTGAGCACCTATGGCAAGACCTGGCACACCTGGCACACCGAACAGGGCAACGAGCTACCTTATGGCGTGCCGCAGTTGATGATGGGTTTCACCGCCGATGGGCAGATCGACCCGCAGCTGGTGTGCGAGCGCGACCGCCGGATGGACGTGGACAGTGAAGCGAAAAAGCGTGCCCGGGCGGGTATTGATACCCCGCCGATAGACCCCGGCGCGGATGCCTGGCAAAAGGGGCAGGTGTGGCAGATCAAGGATCCCAGCGCCGGACATGCTCATTGAGCAGGCGCGGGATAGTGAGGCGAGGATGTAAAAATCCTCGCCGCAAGAATAAGTTGGATGTGGTGATGAGAAGCGCAGGTAACAATAAATAGAAAATTGACTAGGGCTGCTTGAAGTGTCCTGGAACACCATGTTCCTCTTCAGTAGGACGGGTTCTTTTTTGAACTTGTATATCACTCAACTCAACGTCCTTGAGTTCGTCGAAGGTGATCTTCAGCAGGGCTTCGGCTTCGCGGGCATTGAGCGTCTGCGTATCGGCTTGCAGTACACGATTGTCCGGTTGACCATTGGCGATGAAACTGACGATGAAGCGGTCATGACTGCCCATGCTAGACCTCATTGGATTAAGCGCCAGGGCGCAGCAGGCGTGCGCCCCAACGGTATTGCGGATTATGACTTCCTGCCGCCGCCCTGGCTGCCTTTGCGGCTGGTGTCAGAGCCTTTTTGGCGATCACCGGCGTTGCCGCCCGAAGCGTGCCCGCCTTTTTTGCCGGCCTCCGATGCTTTCTCACGATCGTTGGCGAAGTTGCCTGGGTTTTTGTTTCCGCTATTAGCCATTTCGAGAATCCTCATTGTGGTTAAGCGAGCAACGTGCCTCGCATTAGTTGTGAAAGGAAAGTGGCGAAGGAAGTTTAATAAAAGCGTTTCGCTGGCGACGAATGGTCAGCGATTGAATAAAAAACTTATACAGCCGCTTCGCTTGAAACTGTACAAGTCTGAAGTGTTTATAAACACGGGGATGGAGCCTGTTTGTTTTTGTGCTTGTTGTCGCGCCGGGCACTTAACTCAGTCCTCGCCGCCGCTGACTTTCCAATGCTTGGCATCCGTTGGAAAAACCACCTGTTCGACCCGGTGCGCGATGCCGAAGGCCAGGGAATTTTCAGCCGGAATCACCCGTTCCTCGGCACACAGGCACTTGAAGATATCCAGTTGGGTGGCGGCACCGGCGGTTTCCTTGACGTAGATCTCCACGTACCGCGCCACGTCGTTGTCCAAGCTGGACAGGTACTCACGCAGGCGTGAATGGTCCACGGATTTCTGGCCGAAATACCAGTTCATCGGATGAATCAGGAACCGCGAGTGCGGGGTGGTGGTGCGGTCGCTGGCGGCCAGGAACATGACGATGCCCATCGACTCGATGTTGCCGGCATTGACCGCACGTACGGGCACTGGAAGGGACTTGATGAAGGTATAGAGCGTAAAACCGAAGTTGGTGCTGCCGCCGACGGTGGAGAGGTTGAGCATCAGCGAGTCGGCGCCTTTCTCGATGGCCTCCAGGCAGTTGTCGCGAAAGCGTTCCGTGGTGCCCTGATCGATCTGGCAATGGAAATGGACAATGTGTTCGGACATCTGAAGCTCCTGTCGATTTCACCCTTTTGAAGTCTGCGCCTGGTTGCGCCGTAGAATTGGGAGTCCGCTGGTCTGCCGATGTTCCGCCTGCTTGGCTCGTTGCGGGTGAATCGCGTTAAACCGATTGCGCCTGCTCGCATGCCTCGGCGGCTTGTGTCATCCGTTGCAAGAATAGCGTCAATCCGGCTTCTTCTTCGCTGAGGCCTTTGCGGGCCCGTGGTTTGGGCAATGCCTTCAGGGCTCCGAGCAGGAAGCCTTCCACCACCGCCGGGTGGATGTAGCATTTGCGACAGACGGTCGGGGTGTTGCCCAGCTGTCGGGAGACCTGCTTGACCATCTCGGTGACGTGTCTCTTGGCTTCGGTCTCGGTTTCCCAACGCAGCGCCCGCAGCCCGGCCAGAGCGGCTGCGCTGCCGGCCCAGGTGCGGTAGTCCTTGGCGGTGAAGTCGGCGCCGGTCAGGGTCTTGAGGTAAGCGTTGATGTCCGAAGAACTGATGGCGTGGCGCTCGCCGTGTTCGTCCAGGTACTGGAACAGGTTCTGCCCGGGAATCTCCTGGCAGCGCTTGATGATCCGCGCCAGGCGCCGGTCCTTCACGGTGATCTGGTGCTCGATGCCGCTTTTGCCGCGGAACTGGAAGGCGATGGCGCTGCCGTTGATCTCGACATGTTTGTTGCGCAGGGTCGTCAGGCCGTAGGAGCGATTGGTGCGGGCGTATTGGGGGTTGCCGACGCGGATCAGGGTCATGTCCAGCAGGGTGATGACCGTTGCCATGACTTTGTCGCGGCTGAAACCGGGTGTGGCGAGGATTTCTTCCAGGCGTTTGCGCAGGCGCGGCAGGGCACGTCCGAATTCCAGCATCCGCGAATACTTGTCCGCGTCGCGCACCTCACGCCAGCGCGCGTGGTAGCGGTACTGCTTGCGCCCACGGGCGTCGCGTCCGGTGGCCTGGAGATGACCCCGGGGGTCGGTGCAGATCCACACATCGGTATAGGCCGGGGGTACCGCCAGGGCATTGATACGCTGGATCTCGGCCGCGTCGGTGATGCGCTGGCCCTGCGGGTTGAAATAACAGAACTTGCCACGCAATTTCTTGCGAGTGATGCCGGGGGCGGTGTCGTCGACGTAATGCAGGTCGGCCGGCAGTGCATCCGGCGGCAGGGTGTCGGGCATGAAGAAAGTCCTTGGCAGCGAATCCGGTGGCCTGTGATCGATTGACCGCAGCCCGTTGCGGTCGTGCCAAGATTCTGCGGTTGCCCGCAACCCTTGTGGGAGCGAGCTTGCTCGCGATAGCGATGAATCAGCTTGCATCAATGCTGGATGTAGCGCCGTCATCGCGAGCAAGCTCGCTCCCACAAGGGGACTACGCCAACACCGCCACCGCCTTGATCTGCGCCCACAGCGCCAGCCCCGGCCGCAGGTTCAACTGGTCGCGGGAATAGCGGGTGATCCGCGCCAGCAGTGGAGTGCCGGCGGCTTCCAGGCGGACCAGCACATGGGCGGCGTTGTCGGCGGCCTGTTCGCTGACCACGGTCACCGGCAGGCGGTTGAGGATGCTGGTCTGGGCATCGTTCGCCAGGCTGAGGCTGACGTCCCGGGCCTGGACCTTGAAGCGCAGCGGCTGGCCGAGGGCCAGGGACGTGTGGGCGACGCGTACGGTCAGTTGGCTGTCGGGCAGGTTCAGGGTCAGTAATTGGTACGCCGGGTCATAGCCGCTGACCTTGCCCTCGATCACCACCCCGGCGTCATTCCCCAGGGCCAATGGCAGGTCGAGCCGGGCCAGGGTTTCGCCGATGGGGCGGCTGGCCTGTGCGCGGCCAGCGTCGAGCAGCACGATGTGATCGGCCAGACGCGCCACTTCGTCCTGGGAATGGCTGACATACAGCACCGGGATGTCCAGCTCATCGTGGAGTCGTTGCAGGTAAGGCAGGATTTCGTTTTTGCGCCGGCTATCGAGGGCCGCCAGCGGCTCATCCATCAGCAGCAGCCGCGGGCTGGTGAGCAAGGCACGGGCGATGCCCACCCGTTGGCGCTCGCCGCCGGAGAGGTTGTGCGGCTGGCGATCGAGCAAGTGCCCGATACCCAGCAGATCGGTGGCCTGGTCCATGTCCACTCGCCGTTGTGCCGGCGCGATGCGCTTGAGGCCGAACGCCAGGTTGGCCCGTACCGACAGATGGGCGAACAGGCTGGCCTCTTGGAACACATACCCCACCGGCCGCTTGTGGGGGGGCACGAACACGCCGTGCGTGCTGTCCTGCCACACTTGGCCGTTGACTTCGATAAAGCCCCGGGCCGGCCGCTCCAACCCGGCAATGCAGCGCAGGCAAGTGGTCTTGCCGGAGCCGGAAGGCCCGTACAGGGCGGTCACGCCACGGCCTGGCAGTTGCACATCCAGGTCCAGGGAAAAAGCCCCGTGGTCGAGTTGCAAACGCGCGTTGATCATCGATCAGCCCCAACCGGAACGGGTTCGGCGGCTGGAATACAACGCCAGCAGCACCAGGAATGAAAACACCAGCATCGCCGCCGCCAGCCAGTGGGCCTGGGCATACTCCAGGGCTTCGACATGGTCATAGATCTGCACCGACACCACCCGGGTTTTCTCCGGGATGTTGCCGCCGATCATCAGCACCACGCCGAATTCGCCGACGGTGTGGGCGAAACCCAGAATCGCCGCAGTGATGAAACCAGGACGGGCCAGGGGCAGGATGACGCTGAAAAACGTATCCCAGGGCCCGGCTCGCAGGGTAGCGGCGACTTCCAGGGGGCGACTGCCAATGGCAGCGAAGGCGTTTTGCAACGGCTGCACCACAAACGGCATGGAATAGATCACCGAGCCGATCACCAGCCCGGTAAAGCTGAAGGTGAGGGTGCCCAACCCGAGGGCTTGGGTGAGCTGGCCGATCCAGCCGTTCGGCCCCAATGCCAGCAGCAGGTAAAAGCCAATCACCGTGGGCGGTAGCACCAACGGCAACGCCACCACCGCCCCCACCGGCCCGCGCAGCCAGGAGCGGGTGCGTGACAGCCACAACGCGATGGGCGTGCCGACGAGCAGCAGGATCACCGTGGTCAAGGACGCCAGCTTCAGGGTCAGCCAGATGGCGGCGTAGTCGGCGCTGGTCAGGGGCATTTAGCGTTGGTAACCGTAGGCTTGGATGATGGCAGCGGCTTTCGGGCCTTTGAGGTAATCCACCAGGGCCACGGCGGCGGGGTTGTCCCGGCCCTTGGTGAGGATCACCGCGTCCTGTTTGATCGGGTCATGCAGTTCGGCCGGGACGATCCACGCCGAACCGCCGGTGACCTTGCCGTCCTTGTAGATTTGCGACAAGGCGACGAAGCCCAGCTCGGCGTTGCCGGTGGAGACGAACTGGTAGGCCTGGGTGATGTTCTGGCCTTCGACGAGCTTGCTTTTGACCTGGGCGGTCAAGCCCAGCTTGTCCAGCACCTGGGTCGCGGCCAGGCCATAGGGCGCGGCTTTCGGGTTGGCGATGGACAGGTGTTGGAAGTCGTTGCGCTTGAGGACCTGGCCCTGGTTGTCGATATAACCGTCCTTGGCCGACCACAGCGCCAGGGTGCCGATAGCGTAGGTGAAGCGCGAGCCCTTGACGGTGTCGCCTTCGCTTTCGAGTTTGGCCGGGGTGGTGTCGTCGGCGGCGAGGAAAACCTCGAATGGCGCGCCGTTCTTGATCTGCGTGTAGAACTGCCCGGTGGCGCCGTACGCCGCCACCAGTTTATGCCCGGTGTCTTTTTCGAAATCGGCGGCAATGGCCTGGATCGGCGCAGTGAAATTGGCGGCGACCGCCACCTGCACCTCGGCGGCCTGGACGGCGCCAATAGTCAGGAAGGGGATCAACAGCAACGGCGCGAAGCGGGTGAGGCGCATAGATGAGTCTCCGAGGGTAGGTTCGCTATATACCGGAATATATAGCGAATGGCCGACAAACGGAACGTGGCATTTTGCCTGGGGAGCTAGGGGGTAAGCGCTGGCCCCATCGCGAGCAGGCTCGCTCCCACGGGGGATAGGGGAGCAACCGGCAATCCGGACACACCACTGGACCTGTGGGAGCGAGCCTGCTCGCGATGGCGGCCTGACAGGCGATGACGACTGTCAGGACCGCCCACGGTTGTTGAATCGGGCCAATGCCTCTTCAGCCAACCGCCGGGTCAGTTCGGCGCTCGTCAGCTCGCGGCCCATTGGAAACGCCTGGCCGGCCCAGAGGTTGCTGAAGTCCGCTTCGCCTTTGGCGCGCAACGGCATCAATGCGCCGCCCGCCAGGGGAAATGCCGGCGCGAGCGGGCTCATCGGTCCCACTTCGCGCATCACCCGGTTGACGATGCCCCGGGCCGGGCGGCCGGTGAACAGGTTGGTGACGGCGGTCTGGCTTTCCTTGGCCGTGCGCAACGCCCGGTGATGGGACGGGCTGATTTTCGCCTCGGGGGTGAACAGGTAGGCGCTGCCCAGTTGCACCGCCGAGGCGCCCAGGGCGAATGCCGCGACAATCCCGCGCGCATCGCCAATGCCGCCGGTGGCGATCACCGGTACCTTCACCGCATCCACCACCTGCGGCAACAAGGCAAACAGGCCGACCTGGGTGTTGAGGTCGTCGCTGAGGAACATCCCGCGATGGCCTCCGGCTTCATAGCCCATGGCGATGATCGCGTCGCAACCGTGCTGTTCGAGCCAGATGGCTTCCTCGACGGTGGTGGCCGACGAAAGGATTTTCGCCCCGGTGGCCTTTACCCGGTCCAGCAGGGATTTTTCCGGCAGGCCAAAGTGGAAACTGACCACCTTGGGACGCATCTCCTCCAACACCCGGCAGGCAGCATCATCGAAGGGGGTGCGGTTGGACACCGGGGTCGGTGCGTCGAAATCGACGCCCAGTTCCTGATAGTACGGCTTGAGCCGTTGCTTCCAGGTCTCGGCCCGCTGTTCGTCGAAGGCCGGCGGCTGGTGACAGAAAAAATTCACGTTGAACGGCTTGTCGGTCTGTTCGCTGATGGTCGTCAGTGCCTGGCGCAACTGCTCGACATCGAGCATCGCCGCCGGCATCGAACCCAGCCCGCCGGCATTGCAGGTCGCGACCACCATGGCCGGCCCGGTCACCCCGGCCAGCGGCCCCTGGATGATGGGCAGCTCGATACCGAGCAGGTCAAGAAGGCGAGTGTCTGGCCACTGGCTCATGTGCGGGTCTCCGACGGCAGAAGGAAACAGCGTTTTTAGCAGGTGTGGGCCGGCGAGGGCCAGTCGAGTTTTTCAATCGCCCGTCGTAACTTGATCCCGTCGGCGGGAGGGTTACCATGCGGCTTCAGTCATCAAGGAGCCTGACCCATGGACGTGAAACTCAAGACCGTCGAACCCTTCACCGTGGCCGGTTTGCAGGTGCGCACCCGCAACACCGACGAGCAGCAGCCCGACACGGCCAGGATCGGCCCGATGTGGCAACGGTTCTTCACCGAAGGGCTGTTCGACACGATCCCGGCCAGGCAGTCGGAGTCGTTCGTCTACGGGGTGTATTCCAATTACGAGTCCGACGCCACCGGCCACTTCGACGTGACGGCCGGGGTACAGGTGGATGCGACCAGCGCAGGCTACCCCGCCGTGGACATCGAGGGCGGGGATTACCTGGTGTTTTCGGCCAAGGGGCCGATGCCCGATTGCGTGGTCCAGACCTGGGGCCTGATCTGGGCCTACTTCGCGGATAACCCACAGACGCTGCGCCGCTTCACCACCGATTTCGAGGTCTACGGCAGCCCCGACTCGGTGGCGATCTACATCGGCGTTCAGTCCCCGGCCGAGCGCTCCAGCGCCAGCAACTGACGCTTGCGCTCCACGCCCCAGCGATAGCCCGACAGGTTGCCGTCGCTGCGCACCACCCGGTGGCAAGGGATCGCCACCGCCAGGCTGTTGGCGCCGCAGGCCTGGGCCACGGCGCGCACGGCCTTGGGCATGCCGATGCGCTGGGCGATCTCGGCGTAGCTGGCGGTGCTGCCCGCGGGAATGTCCCGCAACGCTTGCCAGACCCGTTCCTGAAAGGCGGTGCCGCGCAGGTCCAAGGGCAGGTCCAGGCCCAGGGCCGGCGCTTCGATGAAGCCCACCACCTGGGCGATCAACTGCTCGAACGCGTGGTCGGCACCGATGAGGTTGGCCCGGCGGAATTTGTCCTGCAGGTCCCGCACCAGCGCGTCCGGATCGTCTCCCAACAGGATCGCGCACACGCCACGCTCGCTTTGCGCCACCAGGATCGCCCCGAGGGAGCATTGGCCGACGGCGAAACGGATGTCGGTGTTCTGCCCGGCGGCGCGGTAGTCGGCGGGTTTCATGCCCAACACTTTGTCGGCGGCTTCATAGAAGCGGCTGTTGGAGTTGAAACCGGCGTCGTACAGCGCCTCGGTGATCGTGCCGCCATCGGCCAGGCGTTCGCGCACCTTGCGTGAACGATGGGCGGCGGCATACCCCTTGGGCGTCAGGCCGGTGACTGCCTTGAAGACCCGATGAAAATGGAAAGGGCTCAAGCCGGCGCTCGCTGCCAGTTCATTCAGGCCCGGCAGTTGCTCGGCCGCCTCGATCTGCCGGCAGGCCGCCGCGACGCGGGCCGCTTGTTGGGCGGCGATCTGGGTCTGGTCCCGGGCCACGCGCTTGCTGGGACGGTAGCCGGCGGCCTGGGCCTGTTCCGGCGTGTCGAAAAATTCGACGTTGCGCGGGTTGGGCAGGCGCGACAGGCTGCTGGGGTGGCAATAGATGCCGGTGGTCTTCACCCCATAGACGAATTGCCCATCGGCGTGCGGATCCCGGGCGAGCACGGCGGCCCAGCGGGGATCCAGTTCAGGGGCAAGATTGTTCGAAGTGCTGTTCATGGTCGTTATTCCATTGGCCCGTTTTGCCTACAGTAGCGAGCCATCCAAGTGACGACACTCCGGGTCTTGCGGTTGAATTCTGCACCTTCATCCGGCGGTGCGAAACGTCAGATTGATCCGCTGGGACCCCAGGCGCGGGTGTTGTCCTTCCTTGATCGGCAGCACGCCGTGGTAACGCAACCGGTCCACGCCGCCCCAGACCACGATGTCACCATGGAGCAACGGGACGCGCAGGCTCTTGTCGCTGCGCTCGAAGCCGCCGAACAGGAACACCGCTGGCAAGCCCAGGGAGATCGAGACGATGGGCGCGGCGAGGGAGCGTTCGTCCTTGTCCTGGTGCAGCGACATCCGCGCGCCGGGCACGTAGCGGTTGATCAGGCAGCTGTCGGGTTCGAAATGTTCGAACTGCGCCTGCCGGGCGGCGGCCTGGGCCAGTTCGCGAAACACCGCCGGCATATCGGGCCAGGGGTGGCCGGTCTGCGGGTCATGGGCGGTGTAGCGATAGCCGCTGCGGTCGGTGGTCCAGCCCAGGGCGCCGCAACTGCTCAAGGCCACCGACATGGTAAAGCCACCGGGCGTGACCATCTGCCGGAACGGCGCAGCCTGCAAGACGCTTTCCAGCGCCGGCAGCAAACGGTCGAGCCAGGGCAAGGCGAACCCACGCAGGACGAAGGATTGTTGGCCAATCTGTTCGATCTGGCCGGAGGTGGTGGGCGGCTGGTCGGCGAACAGGTCCAATGTGATCGGTGTGTCGTTACTGCGCATCATGAAAAATGATTCCCAGGGTGTGCCGCGTGATGAGCGAGCTTGCTCCCGCTCGCGTGGCGCAGGAGCTGCCGAAGGCTGCGATCTTTTGATTTTGATCTTGATCTTTCGCTCAGGACTCAATTGTCTGGGACAAGATCGCAGCCTCGTTGCACTCGACAGCTCCTACACAGCTCCTACACAGCTCCTACACAGCTTCTACATCGCAGCCCGGCGAGCACGGTGGTTACACCGGCCATGGGGGCACCTGAAATCAATCGGGGTGAGCCGTTACAGCGCTTTACTGACACTGACGTCGCTGATCACATCTTCGGTCTGGCCGTGCAACGCCTGCAAGGCCGCTCTGGCTTCTTCCTCAGTACCGGTTTCCAGTTGGGCGAATTCGAAGCGGCGTTCGCCGTTGAGCTTGTACTTGATGACATATTTGGTCGTCTGGGCCACGGTTTTGCCTTTCTTGAAAGGGCGATGCTCAGCTCAGTTTCGAGCTGGAACGCCGAATGATTTTGATCTTGTGGGTCAGGGTCGGCTTGCGCGTGACGCTGATTGCACGGCGGTTGACGGTGTCGATAGTGATGTTCCAGAAACCGGTGCTCGGCGCCGTGATCCTGGCCGGGAACGTGTCGAACGCGCCACCATGATAGGTGTGCCGACCGCCGTTCTTGAAGCTGCGGAAGTTGGCGTCGTTCATCAAACGGATGTTGCACATTTGGGAGCATTCGATGACGACAATGTCGTCTTCGTTCAGGTGCTCGCGCTGGTGAATGAATTTCATGGGCGCCTCCAGAAGGGCTTTTTCTACAAAATCAAAACGATAGCAAGGGGCAATGAGGCGCAGTTTATCAGCCTCGAGTGTTAATATCCGGCCCGCGCTCCAGGCTTTGTTCATTTATCGCAGGTGGCGGGGAAAAAAAGCGGTGCGGCACCGGAGCAAAACGGCGTCTGCACTGTCGGAGGATCTTTATTGGAGGAAACATATGAAGCGCAGCGTGTGGGTGTTGGCATTGGCCATGAGTGGATGTGCATCGGTATCGGACATCAATCAGACGCCTCCCACCATGAGCGTCATCTCCGGAAAGAAACCACACGAATATGCCAAGTGCGTTGCCGACAAGCTGGCCAGCAGCCGTGGCTCGCTGCAAATGGAGCCGCACAAGAACGGCGTGCGACTGATCGTCCCGGGCAAACTGTCGTCCTTGCCGGCGGCAGTGTTCGACATTGACGAGCGTTCCAGTGGCAGCAGCATCAAGCTGCACGAAAGTATGTCCAACGTGCCGGTGCGTCCGGGCGATGTGCAGGATGCGGCCAACGCCTGTATTTCCGGCTGAACACCGTCGGCGCCTGACGAGCGGGCCGGCCATCGGATAGACTGGCGCCCTCGACAAAAAATGCCGCCACGGCAACGTTGGCGGCATTGTCATTCATGGAGTCAGTCGATGAAACGCGAGCAGGTGCGCGAGCGCCATGCAGAAGGCCTTATTTATGCCACCCACGTGATTCAGAACCCGGCGAGCCCGGGCGAATGGGTCGTGTTCTTCAAGAAAAGCGCAGGGCGCAGTTTTTTCCTGGTGGATGAGCAGGACGAAGTCGAGTCCTTCAGCCAACTCGATGACCTGATCGAGACCATACGCGGGCTGGGCATCAAGACCGCCGAGATCCACATCTAATGCCCTGTATCGCAAATACAGGACACTCGCTTATTTACAGACCACCACGACACTGCGGCTGCTGAAGTTGCCGACGTCGACGCCCAGGGTCTTCTCGCTTTCCTTGGCCTGGGGCGTGCCGTCGGTGCCGACGATGCGGTAGCCGGTGCCGGCACAGGACGCATCGGCCTTTTCATAGCAGGTCGCCCAGGAATTGGCCTCGCCCGAGCAGTCGATGGTCAAGCCCTGCTCGCCATTATCGAGATAGGTTTTTTCGGCCGAGGCACAGCCCGCCAGGGCCAGGACTGTAAACAGCGCCAGAAGTGTCTTCATGGGATCGTCATCGAGGAGGAAAGGGCAACGGCGAGATTATAGCGAATGGCCATTGCGGTACAGCTAAACCGGCCTCGCTCGATGTCCGGGCGGCATCTACTAGAGGCCGGTCTGGTTATTTCTTGCGGCGGGGGCTGCGTGCGGGGGCGCCTTCGCGTTCATTCGTCGCTGGGGCAGCGCGTTCGTCCTGGAATACCGCAGCCACTTCCACTGCCATGGCCTTGCTAGGCAAGGGACCGGCGACCTGCTCGCCGTGGTAATTGATAATCCACCACTGGCCGTCCTTGCCCTGGCTGACCGAATAACCGTTTGCGTTTCTTGCCGACATCTAACTGCCTCAATTGGCGTGATCAAGGACGCCATGATACGTCAAATGCTCGCAAACAGCGCTCACTGGCGTACAGTGGACCGCTGCAGCCATCGAAACGAAAGGCGATTGAACTATCCGCCGTTTTTTATTTCTCTATGATGGCACCGGTTGGCCAGTGCGGGCATTGTAAGGTGCCCGTCGCCTGATTAGACTGCGCCGAAACTCGTACACACCGCCTTTTCAAGGACTTATATGATCAAGAAATGCTTGTTCCCAGCAGCCGGTTACGGTACTCGCTTCCTGCCAGCGACTAAAGCCATGCCCAAAGAAATGCTGCCGGTGGTGAACAAGCCACTGATCCAGTACGGCGTCGAAGAAGCCCTCGATGCGGGCCTGACTGAAATCTCCATCGTGACTGGTCGTGGTAAACGCGCGCTGGAAGACCATTTCGACATCAGCTACGAGCTGGAAAACCAGATCAAAGGCACCGACAAGGAAAAATACCTGGTCGGCATCCGCAAACTGCTGGATGAGTGCTCGTTCTCCTACACCCGCCAGACCGAAATGAAAGGCCTGGGCCACGCGATCCTGACCGGCCGCCCATTGATCGGCGACGAACCGTTCGCCGTGGTCCTGGCGGACGACCTGTGCGTCAACCTCGAAGGCGACGGCGTCCTGACCCAGATGGTCAAGCTGTACAAGCAGTTCCGCTGCTCCATCGTGGCGATCCAGGAAGTCGATCCGCAGGAAACCAACAAGTACGGCGTGATTGCCGGCGAAATGATCCGCGACGACATCTACCGTGTTCACAGCATGGTTGAAAAACCAAAGCCTGAAGACGCACCGTCGAACCTGGCGATCATCGGTCGCTACATCCTGACCCCGGACATCTTCGACCTGATCGAGCAGACCGAGCCAGGCAAGGGCGGCGAAATCCAGATCACCGACGCCCTGATGAAACAGGCCCAGAACGGCTGCGTCATGGCCTACAAATTCAAGGGCAAGCGTTTCGACTGCGGTGGCGCCGAAGGCTACATCGACGCGACCAACTTCTGCTTCGAGAACTTCTACAAGACCGGCAAGGCTTACTGATAGCCGCCGCGCCTTGAAAAACGCCCCGACTGGTTCGGGGCGTTTTTTTGCGCGGGGAAAAATCTCTCGCAAACAAGCAACACCCCTGTGGGAGCGAGCTTGCTCGCGATAGCGGTGGGCCAGCCAACCTCAATGCTGCCGATCCGACGCCATCGCGAGCAAACTCGCTCCCACAGGAATTGCGCTCAATCCAGTCTGGCTGGCTTTTTCGTTTTCCGCCCCCATAACCCACCGCAACGCTGCCTCAGGTGAAAACAGCAGGTATGCTGATGACCTGCCGAAGGAGATAAAGAATGGCCTACGATTTTGACTTGTATGTGATTGGCGCCGGTTCCGGTGGTGTGCGGGCTGCGCGGTTCGCCGCCGGTTTTGGGGCAAAGGTGGCCGTGGCGGAAAGTCGCTATCTGGGCGGGACCTGCGTCAACGTGGGCTGCGTGCCGAAAAAGCTGCTGGTCTATGGCGCGCATTACGCCGAGGACTTCGAGCAAGCGTCGGCCTATGGCTGGACGGCGGGCGAGGCGAGTTTCGACTGGGCCACGCTGATCGCCAACAAGGACCAGGAGATCAATCGCCTCAACGGCATTTACCGCAACCTGCTGGTCAACAGCGGCGTCGCGTTGCACGAAGGGCACGCCAGGCTGACCGGGCCCCATGAGGTCGAGATCAACGGCCAGCGTCACACCGCCAGGCATATCCTGATCGCCACCGGCGGCTGGCCGGTGATCCCGGACATTCCGGGGCGTGAGCACGCCATCAGCTCCAACGAGGCGTTCTTTCTCAAGGAGCTGCCCAAGCGCGTCATCGTGGTGGGCGGTGGCTACATTGCGGTGGAATTCGCCGGGATCTTCCACGGCATGGGCGCTCAGACGTCGTTGCTGTATCGCGGCGAACTGTTCCTGCGCGGTTTCGACGGTGCGGTGCGCAAGCACCTGGCCGAAGAACTGACCCGTCGTGGCCTGGACCTGCAATTCAACGCCGACATCAAATCCATCGAAAAACTGGACGACGGCAGCCTGAGGGTCGAGCTCAAGGATGGCAAAACGTTAATCACCGATTGTGTGTTCTACGCCACCGGCCGGCGACCGATGCTCGACAATCTCGGCCTGGAGAACACCACCGTCACGGTGGACGAGAAGGGTTTCGTCAAGGTCAACGAAAAATACGAGACCACCGAACCGTCGATCCTGGCCATTGGCGACGTGATCGGTCGCGTCCAGCTCACCCCTGTCGCCCTGGCCGAAGGCATGGCGGTGGCGCGGCGTCTGTTCAAGCCCGAGCAGTATCGACTGGTGGATTACCGGATGATCCCCACCGCCGTGTTCAGCCTGCCGAACATCGGCACGGTGGGCCTGACCGAGGAACAGGCCAGGGAAGAGGGGCATGAGGTCGAGATCTTCGAAAGCCGTTTCCGGCCGATGAAGCTGAGCTTGACCGATTGCCAGGAGCGCACCCTGATGAAACTGGTGGTGGATGCCCAGACCGACAAGGTCCTGGGTTGCCATATGGTCGGCCCCGATGCCGGTGAAATCGTCCAAGGCTTGGCCATCGCCCTCAAGGCCGGCGCCACCAAGCGCGACTTCGACGAGACCATCGGCGTGCACCCGACCGCCGCCGAAGAGTTCGTGACGATGCGTACGCCCGTCGCCTGACGCGGCCCTTAGCCGTTGTTGTAGGAGCGTAGGAGCGTAGGAGCTGACGAGTGCAACGAGGCTGCGATCTTTCCCAGACACTTGAGTCCCAAGCGGAAGATCGCAGCCTTCACCAGCACCTACAGATTTTTTCTATCTATATAGATTCCTGATAGCCAAAACCAATCATTCACATCAGGTTTGCCAATGAGCCAGCCGGGGGATGAGTGGTTAAGATTCCCTCCATCAACTTCTCAACCCTGATGGAGAAACATCGATGCCTATCATCAACAGCCAAGTTAAACCGTTCAACGCTACCGCCTTCAAAAACGGCGAATTCGTCCAAGTGTCGGATGCCGACCTGAAAGGCAAATGGTCTGTCGTGTTCTTCTACCCAGCCGACTTCACCTTCGTTTGCCCAACCGAGCTGGAAGACCTGGCCGACAACTACGCCGAATTCAAGAAACTGGGCGTCGAGATCTACAGCGTCTCCACCGACACTCACTTCGCCCACGCCGCCTGGCACAACACTTCGCCAGCCATCGGCAAGATCCAGTACACCATGATCGGTGACCCGACCCACGTCATCTCCCGCAACTTCGACGTGCTGATCGAAGAAGCCGGCCTGGCTGACCGCGGTACTTTCGTGATCAACCCAGAAGGCCAGATCAAGATCGTCGAGATCAACGACGGTGGTGTAGGTCGCGACGCTTCCGAGCTGCTGCGCAAGGTCAAGGCCGCTCAGTACGTTGCCGCTCACCCGGGCGAAGTCTGCCCAGCCAAGTGGAAAGAAGGCGAGGCCACCCTGGCTCCGTCCCTGGACCTGGTCGGCAAGATCTAAGTCTGTGAGTCATCCGAGGGCGATCCGCTCTTAATCAAGTAAGCCGCTTCGCCCCAAAAAACGCCCGGGCGAGATTCGCTCGGGCGTTGTTTTTTTCTGAATTCACAAAATGGAAATCGCCCGTATGTTGGACGCCAATCTTAAAGCTCAGTTGAAGTCATACCTGGAACGGGTCACCCAGCCGATCGAGATCGTCGCCTCCCTCGACGACGGTGCGAAATCCCAGGAAATGCTCGCGTTACTCCAAGAAGTCGCCAGTCTTTCCCACCAGATTACCTTGCTCGACAACGGTACCGATGGGCGCAAGCCGTCGTTTTCGTTGAACCGCCCGGGAGCCGATATCAGCCTGCGTTTTGCCGGCATTCCCATGGGCCACGAATTCACTTCGCTGGTGTTGGCCCTGTTGCAAGTCGGCGGCCATCCATCGAAGGCCAGTGTCGAGGTCATCGAACAGATTCGCGCCCTTGAAGGCGAGTTCAACTTCGAGACGTATTTCTCGCTGTCGTGCCAGAACTGCCCGGACGTGGTCCAGGCGCTGAACCTGATGGCGGTGCTGAACCCGAACATTCGCCACGTCGCCATCGACGGCGCGCTGTTCCAGGCCGAAGTCGATGAACGCCAGATCATGGCCGTGCCCAGCATTTACCTGAACGGCGTGAACTTCGGCCAGGGCCGCATGGGCCTGGAAGAGATTCTCGCCAAGATCGACACCAGCGGCATCGAACGCCAGGCTGAGAAAATCAGCGCCAAGAATGCCTTCGATGTACTGGTGGTCGGCGGCGGACCGGCTGGCGCTTCGGCAGCGATCTACGCGGCCCGTAAAGGCATCCGCACCGGTGTGGCGGCCGAACGTTTCGGCGGCCAGGTGCTCGACACCATGGCCATCGAGAACTTCATCTCGGTCCAGGAAACCGAAGGGCCGAAACTGGCCGTTGCCCTGGAAGAACACGTCAAGCAGTACGACGTGGACATCATGAACCTGCAGCGTGCCGACGCCTTGCTGCCAGGCAAGGACGGCAGCCTGCATGAAATCAAGTTCGCCAGCGGTGCGAGCCTCAAGGCCAAGACCGTGATCCTGGCGACCGGTGCCCGCTGGCGCGAAATGAACGTGCCGGGCGAGCAGCAATATCGCAACAAGGGCGTGGCGTA
Source organism: Pseudomonas sp. NFACC13-1 (assembly GCF_900104425.1). Taxonomy (NCBI): domain Bacteria; kingdom Pseudomonadati; phylum Pseudomonadota; class Gammaproteobacteria; order Pseudomonadales; family Pseudomonadaceae; genus Pseudomonas; species Pseudomonas sp. NFACC13-1. Next base: position 189,084 of record NZ_FMXV01000007.1, read on the forward strand.
CTGCCCGCATTGCGACGGCCCGTTGTTCAAAGGCAAGCGCGTGGCGGTGATCGGCGGTGGTAACTCCGGCGTCGAGGCGGCGATCGACCTGGCCGGTATCGTGGCCCACGTCACCTTGCTGGAGTTCGATGTGCAATTGCGTGCCGACGCGGTGTTGCAGCGCAAGCTGCACAGTCTGCCAAACGTGACAGTGGTGACCAACGCCCAGACCACCGAAGTGACGGGGGACGGCCAGAAGGTCAATGGCTTGCGCTACAAGGACCGTCCGAGCGGTGAAGTGCGGGACGTGGAGCTGGAAGGGATCTTCGTGCAGATCGGCCTGCTGCCCAACACCGATTGGCTCAAAGGCACCGTCGAGCTGTCGCCGAGGGGAGAGATTATCGTCGATGCCCGTGGTGAGACCTCGATCCCCGGCGTGTTCGCCGCCGGTGACGTGACCACTGTGCCGTACAAGCAGATCGTGATCGCCGTGGGCGAGGGCGCCAAGGCTTCGCTGAGCGCCTTCGACCACCTGATCCGCACCTCCGCGCCGGCATAAACAGCCGAAAGCGGCAAGACAAAACCCCATGGGCCATGGCTCATGGGGTTTTTGTTTGGCTCGCGTTTCACCTGTGGGAGCGAGCCTGCTCGCGATGGCGCCGGTACAGCCAGTCTCGATGCTAGCTGATCCACCGCTATCGCGAGCAGGCTCGCTCCCACAGGGGGGTGGTGAGTTTTACAGCGGCGCCGGCTGGATGATTTCGACCCAGTAGCCATCCGGGTCCTTGATGAAGGCCAGGCTTTTCATGCGCCCATCGTTCAGGCGTTTCTGGAAGTCGCAGCCCAGTGCTTCGAAGCGCTCGCAGGCCGCGACGATGTCCGGTACCGAGATGCAGATGTGACCGAAACCGCGTGGGTCGGTGTTGCCGTTATGGTAGGCGAACGCCGGGTCACTTTCGGTGCCGTGGTTGTGGGTCAGTTCCAGGATACCGGGGATCGATTTCATCCATTCGGTACGCGCCGCCGCGTCCGCCGGGATCTGGTTCTTGTCCACCAGCGCCAGGAAGTACAGGCTGAATTCGGCTTCCGGGAAGTCGCGTTTTTCCACCAGCGAGAAACCCAGCACGCGGGTGTAGAAATCCAGGGACTTGGTGATGTCCTTGACCCGCAGCATGGTGTGGTTGAAGACGAACCTGGCCGTGGCGACGTCAGGTTGTGCGGTGACGCCAGGAAAAGTATTGAGTTCGTGCAGGCTCATGGGCCCTCCGGAAAATAAGTGGGGCAAACGGCGTCGCAAGCGTGGTCGCGACGGTTCCTGGGCTTGCATCAGACGGCTTCCTTGCAGGTGCGCCCATGATACGCAAGGGGCGCGGCATCGCCAAACCGCATGTGGCTATTGCCTGGTGCAGCCCCGGGCTTCAGACTTTACGATTCGTCCTCGAGTGGCCTCGCAATGATTCGACCGTTCCTTTCGCTGTTTGTCCTGCTGTTTGCCAGTGTTGCGAGTGTCGGTGCTGTCCAGGCCGCCGAACCGCAGATCCTGTGGCCCCAGGGCTGGGTCGTCGAACCGCTGCCGGCAGACGCATCGGCCTCGGTGCCACCCGGAACCCTGCGCCAACGGGCAACCAAAAGTGATCCTGCAGGCAACGCCGTGATGGTCATGGAACTGACCACCACCCCCGTCGAGCCCGATCATCAGGTCAACTTGCAAGGCGTATTGTTGGAAATGCGCAAGTCAATCCAGAAGGATTTTTTCCAAGGTGGTTACCAAAGTGTATGCACTAAGGTCCATGCCTCAATGTTGGGCGGCGTAACTGCATTGGAAACCACTTGCACGATCACGCAAAACGGACGACATGTATTGTCTCAGGCACTCGTCGCGGCACTAAATGAGGGCAAGGCTTATGTGCTGTCCTATGCAGGGCAGGCGCAGGTGTTTGTTGAAAGCCAGGATGAAATACAGTCGGTGCGAAACAGTTTGAAACTATGATGCCTCCAGCGTAATACGCCAATGGGTTTAATCCTAAGGTCCTGCCCATAAAAAAGCCCTGAGTGTTCAGGGCTTTTTTGCGTCTTGGGGGTTGTCAACCACGCAGCCAAGAATCGACGGCCGCCGCACCGTACTGTTCTTTCCAGGCTTTCAGGCCACGGTGATTGCCGCCCTTGGTCTCGATCAACTCGCCGGTGTGCGGGTTCTGGTAAACCTTCACCACTCGCGCGCGGCGTGTCTTGGTGGGCTTGGTCGATTGCAGGCTCGCCTTGGATGGGTTCGGATCGAGGATCGCGACGATGTCGCGCAGGCTCTTGCCGTAGGTTTTCATCAGTCCCTGGAGCTTTTCCTCGAATTCGATTTCCTTCTTGAGCCCGGCATCGTTCTTCAGCGATTCCAGCGCCTTGAGCTGTTCTTGAAGGGCCTTTTCGGCTGCACGAAATTCAGCGAGTCTGGACAAAATGATTACTCCAATCAAAATATTTGGCTGATACCAACCGCAAACAAAGCTATAAGCCAAGCGCCTTGAAGCGACTCGGTGTTAATGACTCTCTCCTGTTATGTGGCACAGGTAGAAAAATTGTAGTAGTTAATCCAGAAAGTGTAAATCGTAACTTTTTCGTTATGTAACAACAGCAAGCGCTTTTATCAATTGGCAGGACATCGTCAATAGATCGACGGCAGTTAACTGCCATTAGTGCCGGTCAAGGTCTCGACGAATGCCTGACCGCTCATCGGTTGGCCAAATAGATAGCCTTGTAGAAAGTTCACCCCATGGGCGCTCAGGTAGTCGCTTTGTTCGACGGTTTCGACACCCTCGGCAACCATATCCAGGTCCAACTTGCCCGACAGTTCGATGATGCTATCGAGGAGGTGGCGCGACAGGGCGTCGGCACCGATCATCGAGACAAAACTCTGGTCGATCTTCAGGTAGTCCACATTGAACTGGCGCAAGTACGCCAGGCTGGAATGACCGGTGCCGAAATCGTCGAGGGCGATCTTGACGCCCAAATTCCTCAGTTGGTCGAACAGTTGCCGGGTCACGGGCGTCGGTTCGATCAGCTCGCGCTCGGTCAACTCCAACACCAGGGTCATCGCACCCGGCGCGAAGGCATTGAGGAACTCGCGGCAATCGTCCACCAGCGCCAGATCCTGGCAGTGGCGGGCGGTGATGTTGATGCCGACATGAAACGGCGCTTCGAGTCGAGGCGCAAGCGGCACCAGCAGGTGCATGGTTTGCTGCATCAGCGCACGGGTCATCGGCACGATCACGCCACTGTGTTCGGCGAAGGGGATGAACAGATCCGGGCGGACCAGGCCTTCCTTGGGGTGGTTCCAGCGCATCAGCACCTCGACGCCGGCCCAGCGTTTGCTGTCGCTGTGCACGACCGGTTGCAGGTAGGGCACGAACTCGCCGGCTTCCAGCGCCCGTTGCAATTCACGGCTGGGAGACGAGGCGCGCTGTTGCAGCCAGTGTCCGAGTGTCCCGGCCACAACGCCGAAGAAGACCAGCAGGCTGAGCAGTGGCGGATATTCCCTGGCCATGTAGCGCCAGGTTTCACCCTCGTCGAATCCGGCTTCCACATTGAAGGCGTAGCGCGCTGAACCCAGTTCGGTCTGGGCCACCGGCGACCCGGGCAAGGGCGCTGGCCGGACCTTGCCATCCGCCGCCAGCCAATTCGGCCCGACTTGGAGCCGCAGCCGGGCCTGGCGGCCGATCAGGCGCAGGACGTTGGCCAGGTGGTACCCGTCAAGGGTGGCCAGGGCGCCTTGCCGGCCCTCATTGAGCCGGTAGATCAGCAACGCGGTGTCCGGCGTCACCGGGTTGCCGTCCAGGAGCCACAGCCTGCCCTGGTGATAGTCGCTCGGGTTGACGCGTTCCTCGAACGCCCCGAACAGCGAGCTGCAATAGAGGTTGTTGTCCCAGATCAGGTTGGCCGAGCGGACAAAGGGCCGGCGCGTCACCTGTTCGCGCAAGGCCAGCTTCACCACTTCGCAGGGCTGGCCGGCCAGGGGCAATAGTTCACGGGCCGCCAACGCGGTGTTGTCGAGCATCAGTTCGATCTGCCTGACCGACTCCTCGGCGGTCTGCAGGGCGTGTTGCGCCAGCGTCCGTTCGGCTTGCATGTACAAAATGACCAGCCCCGACAGGATCGGCACCAGACCGCAAAGCAGGGTGACCAGAAAGCGACGGGACCGGGCGTGCGAGCGGGTGGCGGTCAAGGGCATCGGCACAACCTGAGGAAAAGGAGATGAGGGAAGCGTCAGATGCCGACCATGATAGATGGCCTGTCGGTGACTTGCCTGTCTGTGGGCAGGCCCGCAATTGTTGCAAGCTGACCCACCGCCATCGCGAGCAAGCTCGCTCCCACAGGGAGCCTGCGGCGCTCACGCCCATACTGTGGGAGCGAGTTTGCTCGCGATGACGTCGTGACATTCAATCTCGATGCAAGCTGACTCGCCGACATCGCGAGCAAGCCCGGCCCCACAGAGGCTCATGACTGTCGGGCCAGCTCGATGAACGCCAGGGTCGCGGGCGAGGCCTGGCGGCTGTCCAATACCGCCAGGCCGATCTGGCGCGGCACCCGCGGCGACAGGGGCCGGGCGACGTAACCGGGATTTCCATCGTCCGGCAACGACCCTTCGGACACCACGCTCACCGCCTCGCCACGCCTGACGACATCCAGGGTGCTGAGCAACTGCGAACAACGAAAACGCACGTTCGGTGTCAGCCGGGCGGCATTGAACAGGCGCGTGACCAGCTCCGACGATCCCGCCTCGGTGTGCACGAAGGGGTCGTTGCACAGGTCCTTGAGGCTCAGGCTGGCCTGGGCGGCGAGGGGGTGTGAGGCGGGCAGCAGGGCGACCATCTGATCTTCCAGCAACGCGAACGTATCGAAACGCTCCTCGGGCAGCACCACGAAACCGACGTCGATCCGCCGTTCGTCCAGCCATTGGACGACCTGCCTGTCGGGCCCTTCGTCGATGTGCACTTCGATCCCGGGATGCAAGGCTCGATAGCGCCGCAGGATTCCGGGCAACAGTTTCATCGATGACGTCGGCCCGAACGAGCCGATGCGCAAGGTGCCTCGGCGCATGCCCCGGGCATCGGCGGCTTCCTGACGCAAGGTGTTGGCCAGCCCGAGCATGGCCCGGGCCCGCAGCAGCAACTGCTGGCCAATGTCGCTTAGCTCCACCACCGACTGATGGCGCCTGAGCAATTCCACGCCCAACTCTTGTTCCAGGGATTTGATGGCGTGGGACACCGCGGATTGGCCAATGCCCAAGCGCGTGGCCGCGGCGGTGAAACCTCGCAGCTCGGCGACCAGGGAGAATATTTCGAGTTGAGTGAGGGTCATGAGTGATCGCTCATTTTACGATGACAATGCATGAGCCAGATAATGAGGTATCTGACTTGAATCAGGAAGCAGCACAACACCTGTAGCGAGGTCGCAACCTGTGGGAGCAAAGCTTGCTCGCGATGAACGATGACTCGGTTTGCCTGCTGAGTCGCGCCGCCTTCATCGCGAGCAAGCTTTGCTCCCACAATTAATCCCCCCCGCCACAGGTTTTGCGTTGTTCTCATTAGCGTGCGGTGGTGAAACCATGAAAACCCTCGAACAAACCGTCCCGATCCCGTCGGACCTGCCGGTCTACCTGAAGCTCGCCATGGTCACCATGATCTGGGGCGGGACCTTCGTGGCCGGCCGGATCCTTGCCGATGCCTTGGCGCCGATGTTTGCCGCCAGCCTGCGGTTCCTGCTGGCGAGTCTCGCGCTGCTGGCGTTTCTCGCCCTGGCCGGGATCCCGCTGGCCAGGCCCACTGTGAAGCAGGGGCTGCAATTGGCGGCGCTGGGGTTCTTCGGCATCTTTTTCTACAACCTGTGCTTCTTCTATGGCTTGCAGTACATCAATGCGTCGCGGGCTTCGCTGATCGTGGCCTTGAACCCGGCGGTGATCGGGCTGGCGTCCTGGTGGTTGTTCAAGGAGCGGCTCAGCCGCCTGAAAGGGGCGGGCATCGTGCTGTGCATTGGCGGGGCGGGGTTGGTGATTGTCAGTCGTGATCCGTCCTTGTTGCAAGGCGCGACGCAGGGCTGGATCGGCGACCTGTTGATTTTTGGCTGCGTGCTGGGCTGGGGCGTCTATTCGCTGTTTTCGAAAAAACTCAATGACAGCCTCGGTCCCTTGCAGACCGTGACCTGGTCGATTCTGCTGGGCACGCTGATGTTGTGGCTGACCTGCGCGGCGGCGGGCGAGGTTCGGCTCGACGCCCTGCGCGCGTTGGACATGGAACAATGGCTGAGCCTGTTGTACCTCGGCGTGCTGGGCTCGGCCCTGGCCTATATCGCCTGGTATGACGGCATTCGCCGGATCGGCGCGACCCGCTCTGGCGTATTCATCGCGCTCAACCCGCTGACGGCGGTGCTGCTGGGAGCGCTGCTGCTGGACGAACGGCTCACGGCCTTGATGTGCGTCGGCGGGGGCGTGATCCTGGTGGGTATTTTCCTGTGCAACAAACCCCTTGCGCGGTCGAAGGAAAAGGCGATTTGATACAGAAGGCGGACAAATCCGGTTACGCTGTGTAGAATCGATTTACGCATATAAGAATAACGTCTTCTGGCAGCAGAAGCCTCGCCCGCGAGAGCCTTGGGTCGACAATGAAGATACTTGGGTTTCAACTGATCTACGGCGATTTCCTCGCCCGCAGCGTTCGTGGTATTTCCTGCGCGCCGCCCCGTGTCCCCAGCATTGCCTGCAACTAACGTTTTTTGTTAATTGACCAGAATGATGAGGCGCCGACATGGCAGATCTATACGAAAACCCCATGGGCCTGATGGGCTTCGAGTTCATTGAGTTCGCATCCCCGACCCCCAACACCCTGGAGCCGATCTTCGAGATCATGGGCTTCACCAAAGTGGCCACCCACCGCTCCAAGGATGTGCACCTGTATCGCCAGGGCGCGATCAACCTGATCCTCAACAACGAACCCCACAGCGTGGCCTCGTATTTTGCCGCCGAGCACGGCCCGTCGGTGTGCGGCATGGCATTCCGGGTCAAGGATTCGCAACTGGCCTACAAGCGCGCCCTGGAACTCGGCGCCCAGCCGATCCACATCGAGACCGGCCCGATGGAGCTGAATCTTCCGGCCATCAAGGGCATCGGCGGCGCGCCGCTGTACCTGATCGACCGTTTTGGCGAAGGCAGCTCGATCTATGACATCGATTTCGTGTTCCTTGAAGGTGTGGACCGCAACCCGGTGGGCGCGGGCCTGAAAATCATCGATCACCTGACCCACAACGTGTACCGCGGGCGCATGGCCTACTGGGCCGGCTTCTACGAGAAGTTGTTCAACTTCCGTGAGATCCGTTATTTCGACATCAAGGGCGAATACACCGGCCTGACCTCCAAGGCCATGACCGCCCCGGATGGCATGATCCGCATCCCGTTGAACGAAGAGTCGTCCAAGGGCGCCGGGCAAATCGAAGAGTTCCTGATGCAGTTCAACGGCGAAGGCATCCAGCACGTGGCTTTCCTCACCGATGACCTGATCAAGACCTGGGACCACTTGAAAAGCATCGGCATGCGCTTCATGACCGCGCCGCCGGACACCTACTACGAAATGCTCGAAGGCCGCCTGCCGAACCACGGCGAACCAGTGAATGAACTGCAATCGCGGGGCATATTGCTCGATGGTGCTTCCGAACAGGGTGATAAGCGCCTGCTGCTGCAGATCTTCTCGGAAACCCTGATGGGGCCGGTGTTCTTCGAATTCATCCAACGCAAGGGCGACGACGGCTTTGGCGAAGGCAACTTCAAGGCGTTGTTCGAGTCCATCGAGCGCGACCAGGTGCGTCGAGGCGTGCTGGCGACCGAGTAACACCTGACCCATGAAAAAGCCCGCCCGGCAGTGATGTCGGGCGGGCTTTTTATTGAACGATGCAGAGCCTGTGGGAGCGAGCTTGCTCGCGATGGCGGTGGGTCAGCTTGCATCGATATTGGCTGATCCGCCGCCATCGCGAGCAAGCTCGCTCCCACAGGAGGGCGTTGGCCTCAAGCCCTGCGCCGTTGCCGCACCAGGTGCTTGAAGCCTTCGAACACCAACACCGCCACGGCCATCCAGATGGGGATGTAGGTCAGCCATTCAGCGGCCTCGATGCTTTCGCCCAACAGCAGCGCAACGCCCAGCAGCAGGACCGGTTCGACGTAGCTCAACAAGCCGAACAGGCTGAACGGCAGCAGCCGGCTGGCAACGATATAGGACACCAGCGCGCTGACGCTGATCACCCCGAGCAACGGGATCAGCAGCGACAGCCGCGGGTATTGATCGAACACGTTGAAACCCTGTTCACCGCTTTGCACGAACCACAGCGCCACGGGCAGCATCAGGGTCATGTCCAGCCAGAGCCCGCCGAGGTTGTCGGTCTTGATGCGTTTGCGCAGGATGAAATAGATCGGGTAGCCGATCACCACCAGCAAGGTTGCCCAGGAAAAACCACCCACCCGGTACAACTCGTTGAACACGCCAAGGGTGGCGAAGAACACGGCGACTTTCTGCAGGTAGGACAGGCGCTCGCCATAGACGATGCGCCCGGTCAGGACCATCGACAGCGGCAGCAGGAAGTACCCCAGCGACACGTCCAGGCTGTAGCCATTGAGCGGCGCCCACATGAACAGCCATAGCTGCGCGCCCATCAGCACCGAAGAGAGGATTGCCGCAATCAATAGCCTTGGCGTGGCGACCAGGCGTTGGATCAGCGCCGTGACCAGGTGCCAGTCCCGCGTCACCAGCAGGAAGGCGGTCATGCATGGCATCGTCAGCAGCATGCGCCAGCCGAAGATCTCCACGCCGCTCAGGGGGGAGAGCAATGAGGTGTAGTAGTACATGACGGCGAACAGCACAGAGGCCGAGACCGATAGAGCGATGCCTTTGGACACGGTGATTCTCTTGAGGGCGATCAATCAACCCAAACTGTTGGCTGGCAAGGTTATCCAGGGGAGCAAGTGTGTGGGAGCAAGGCTTGCCCGCGATGGCGGCGCTGCGGTTGAACGGTTGAACCGCGTTATCGTTCATCGCGGGCAAGCCTTGCTCCCACGGGCACTCGCCCCGGCACGAAATGACTCACATCATTGAACCCCGGTGTCGACGCATGCCCCGGCGTCACCAGCGAATCGATGAAGGCTTCATCTTCCGCGCTGATCTTCACCGCCTGCGCCTTGATGTACGAATCCCACTGCTCCTCGGTGCGCGGCCCGACGATGGCCGAGGTCACGGCGCTGTTGTTCAGCACCCAGGCGATGGCGAACTCGACGATGCCCACGCCCCGGCCCTGGGTGTATTGCAGGATCTGCTGGGCAATGCGCAGGGACTCGACCCGCCATTCGGTTTCCAGGATGCGTTTGTCCTGGCGCCCGGCACGGCTGTTGGCGTCCGGCGCCACATCCGGCGCGTACTTGCCGCTGAGTACGCCGCGGGCCAGCGGGCTGAACGGCACCACGCCAAGGCCGTAGTTCTGCGCGGCGGTGATCTGCTCGGTTTCCGCCTGGCGGTTGACGATGTTGTACAGCGGTTGGCTGATCACCGGTCGGTCGATGCCCAGGCTGTCGGCGATCCGGATCACTTCGGCGATGCGCCAGCCACGGTAGTTCGACAGGCCCCAATAGCGGATCTTGCCCTGGCGAATCAAGTCGCCGATGGCCGACACGGTGACGTGCAGCGGGGTGTTGTGGTCTTCGCGGTGCAGGTAATAGATGTCCAGGTAATCGGTGCCCAGGCGCGTCAGGCTGGCCTCGATGCCATTGAACAGGTGCTTGCGGCTCAGGCCGCTGCGGTTGGGCACGCCGTCCGGCGGGCCGAAGCCGACCTTGGTGGCCAGCACCCATTCGTGGCGGTGACGGGCGATCGCCTCGCCGACGATTTCCTCGGAGCGGCCGTTGGTGTAGACGTCCGCGGTGTCGATGAAATTGATGCCCTGGTCCCAGGCCTTGTCGATGATCCGCAGGGAATCCTCGGTGCTGGTCTGTTCGCCGAACATCATCGTGCCCAGGGTCAACGTCGAGACTTGCAACCCGGAATGGCCTAGCGTGCGGTAGCTCATGACAAGATCCTTTTATCCATGGAGAAAGGCTCAATCAAACCCCAGAACCACCGCGCGGATCAAACAGAATTCTCAAACACTGCCAATCCTGTGGGAATGAGCTTCTGTGGGAGCAAGGCTTGCCTCAGGTGCGCAGGGTGCGGGTCATACGCAGTGCCAGCAGGCTGCCACACACGATCACCCCGGCGAGCAGGTACAACGCCGCGTCGGTGGAGCCGGTGGCGTCCTTGACCCAACCCACCAGGTACGGGCTGAGGAAGCCGGCCATCTGGCCCATGGAATTGATCAAGGCCAAGCCACCGGCGGCGGCTCCGGCGCTGAGCAGGGCGGTGGGCACCGGCCAGAACATCGGCAGGCCGGTGAGGGCACCCATGGTGGCAATGGACAGGCCGATGATGGCGATGGCCGGGGTGGTGGCGAAGTTGACGGCGATCAGCAGCCCGACCGCGCCCATCAGCATCGGCACCACCAAGTGCCAGCGACGTTCTTTGTGCAAGTCCGCCGAGCGACCCACCAGCAACATGAACACCGCTGCCAGCAGGTAAGGAATCGCACTCAGCCAGCCAATCACCAGGTTATCGCTGAAACCCAGGCTCTTGATGATCGACGGCAGCCAGAAGTTGATCGCGTACACGCCGCTCTGGATGCAGAAGTACACCAGGCCAAAGGCCCAGATCGCCGGGTTCTTGAATACGGCCAGCAGGGAGTCGCCGGTGGTCTGCGGTTTGTTCGCCAGGTCGTCGGCATGGTCGGCGGTGAGCACGGCGCGTTCCTGGGCGGTCAGCCATTTGGCGTTGGCGAAGGTGTCGCTGAGCAGGAAGAACGCCAGAGCGCCGAGGATCACCGTCGGGATACCCTGCAGCAGGAACATCCACTGCCATCCCGCCAGGCCGCCCTGGCCCGCGGCGAAGTGGTTGAGGATCCACCCGGAAAACGGGCTGCCCAACAGGCCGGACACCGGGATGGCCGACATGAACAGCGCCATGATCCGGCCGCGACGGAACGTCGGGAACCATTGCGAGAGGTACAGCACCACGCCAGGAAAGAATCCGGCTTCGGCCGCACCCGTGAACAGCCGCAGGGTGTAGAACTGGGTGGGGGTGGTGACGAACAGCAGGCAGGTCGACAGCGTGCCCCAGGTGATCATCATCAATGCGATCCAGCGCCGGGGGCCGAACCGGGTCAGGGCCAGGTTGCTCGGTACGCCACACAGTACGTAGCCGATGAAGAAGATCCCGGCGCCGAGACCGTACACGGTTTCACTGAATTTCAAGGCATCGAGCATCTGCAGCTTGGCGAAGCCAACGTTGACCCGGTCGAGGTAGTTGAACAGGTAGCAGATGAAGATGAAGGGGATCAAACGCAGGGTGATGCGCTTGTAGACGGTATTCTTTTCGTCGTTGGTAGCCAGGAGGGCTGCTGCGCTCTGGGACATGGCGAGGTCTCTCTTTATTATGATTTTTGCGAGCCAGGGGGTAACGTTGACCGCCCCTTGAGTCTCGGCCAGCCCAAGGTCCCGTGTCTTTGTGCTTGAGCACAGGGTTTGAATGCAGGCCCTGTGCGCCTGACCAAACCCATGCCTGAAACAACAATTCATGCCCCCTGCAAGGAACACCGCCCATGTTCGAACTCGATCACGACCTGGCACAGGACATCGTCGACCGGGCGATGGCGATCCTGCCGTACAACGTCAATGTCATGGACAACCAGGGCCTGATCCTCGGCAGCGGCGAGCGCGAGCGGGTCAATACGCGCCATGAGGGGGCGCAACTGGTCCTGGCCAATGGCCGGGTGGTGGAAATCGACGAGCACACCGCGATGCACCTCAAGGGCGTGCAGCCGGGGATCAACCTGCCGCTGATGTTCGATCAACGGCTGATTGGCGTATTGGGCATCACTGGGGAGCCCGCGCAACTGCGTACCTACGCCGAACTGGTGCGCATGACCGCCGAGATGCTGGTGGGCCAGCGCAACCAGCAGGCCGAACAGCAATGGCGCCGCCAGCGTTGCGATGACTTGCTGGCGTTGCTGCTGGGGGACGCCGGGGATTCGCCGCGACTGCTGGACGAAGCCCGGCAAATGGGCCTCAAGCCGCAACTCTCACGAGTGCCGTATCTGTTCGAACTGGGCCTGGAGCACGGGTCCGGCCAGACCGTCGAGACGCTGAGCGCCTGGCTGATGTCGCGCTACCCGGACAGTTGGTGCCTGACGTCGTCCAAATCTTCCTTGCTCTGGTGCCGGCCGGTGACCGCCTCGGTGGAGAACGAGCGCCTGCTGGGCAAGCTCGACGGATTGGGCTGGAGCATTCTGCGCGTGGCGGTGGGCGGCCAGGCCGAAGGGCTGGCGGGCCTGCGTCGTTGCTACCGACGGGTCGGGGACCTGTTGGCCTACGGGCGCGATGTGTTGCCGCAGTCGCGAATGCTGACCCTCAACCGTTATCGCTTGCCGGTGATGCTCTGGCGTCATCGCAGCGACGACGCCCTGGATGAATTGCTGACCCCGCTGCGCAAGGTCATCGCCAAGGACAGCAACGGCCAGTTGCTCGCGACCCTACGCAGTTGGTGCGAACACGACGGCCAAAGCCAGGCCTGCGCCGACGCGTTGGGCATTCACCGCAACAGCCTGCGCTACCGCATGGAACGCATCGCCGAGCTCAGCGGCGTGGATCCGTTGCGGCTGGATGGGATGCTGGCGTTGTACCTGGGAGTGCAACTGTTGCCGCAGACCGCCGAGATCACCCCATAACCTGTGGGAGCGAGCTTGCTCGCGATGACGGTGGCACATCCAATACCTGTGCAAGCTGACACACCGCTATCGCGAGCAAGCTCGCTCCCACAGTTTGATCTGCGGCACTCGCTCTGTGGGAGCGAGCCAGCTCGCGATGAGGCCGGCAGCTTCAACCTGAATCTCCTGGAAAACCGGTATTTGTGAAATTGAACAATAATGCCCGGTGTCTTTTGTGCGGCAGACCGGCGTCACGGCTGCGGTCAACTGGCAGCATGCTGTGCATCGGAACCGGAGAGTAATATGAAAATAATCATCGCCCCCGACTCGTTCAAGGACAGCCTCAGCGCCCAGGGTGTCGCCGATGCCATCGCCCAGGGGCTGGCCCAGGTCTGGCCGGATGCCCAGTTGGTCAAGTGCCCGATGGCCGATGGCGGCGAGGGGACGGTGGAGTCGGTGCTGGCCGCCTGCAATGGCGAGTGGCGTCACACCCGGGTCCGCGGTCCCCTGGGCGCTCCCGTCGAGGCCCGCTGGGGCTGGTTGGCCGACAGCCGCACCGCGATCATCGAGATGGCCGAGGCCAGTGGCTTGCAGCTCGTGCCACCGGAGCAGCGCGATGCCTGTTCCAGCAGCACCTACGGCACCGGCGAGTTGATCCGCGCCGCCTTGGACGAAGGGGCCGGGCGGGTAATCCTGGCCATCGGCGGCAGTGCCACCAACGACGCCGGCGCCGGCGCGATGCAGGCCCTGGGCGTGGCATTGCTGGATGACCAGGGCCAACCCCTTCCTTCCGGCGGACTGGCTTTGGCGAACCTGGCGCGCCTCGACCTGAGCGACCTCGACCCACGCCTGGCCCATGTCAGTTTCGAGATCGCCGCCGACGTCGATAACCCGCTGTGCGGACCCCATGGCGCTTCCGCCGTCTTCGGTCCGCAGAAGGGCGCCTCGGTCCCTCAAGTGCAGGCACTGGACCGGGCCCTGGGGCATTTCGCCGACCATTGTGCCCAGGCGCTGGGCCGGGATGTACGCGACGAGCCGGGCAGTGGCGCCGCCGGTGGCCTGGGGTTCGCGGCCAAGGCTTTTTTGGGGGCCCAGTTTCGTACCGGCGTGGACGTCGTCGCCCGATTGACCGGGCTGGCCGAGGCGGTCAGCGGCGCCGACCTGGTGATCACCGGCGAAGGCCGTTTCGACGCCCAGACCCTGCGCGGCAAGACCCCCTTCGGCGTGGCCCGCATCGCCCGCCAGCAGGGCGTACCGGTGGTGGTCATTGCCGGCACGCTGGGGGAGGGCTACCAGGCGCTGTACGAACACGGTATCGACGCCGCCTTCGCCCTGGCCAACGGGCCGATGACCTTGCAGCAAGCCTGCGTCGACGCCCCGCGCCTGTTGAGCGAGCGCGCCCAGGACATCGCCCGGCTGTGGCGGGTGGCGCGCCGATAAAGCCGGTCGCGCACACTTGTGGCGAGGGAACAAGCTCCCTCGCCACGGAAGCCTTGTGAAATATTTTTTTACATTCCCCTGCAAAAACCCTGGAGCCCGGCCGATAACCACTCAGGCGTACACACAATTATTCCAACCCGTACGCTGGCGGCATGGATGCTCGACCCCATCACAGCGAGGTCTTCCCATGTCTCTACGCAACTTGAATATCGCTCCCCGGGCTTTTCTGGGCTTCGCCGTCATCGCGTTGCTCGTCGTTATCCTCGGCGTATTCGCCGCCAATCGCATGTCAGTCATCCGCCAGGCTTCGCTGGACATGGAGCAGTCCCAAGTGCCCAGCGTCGGCTACCTGGCCAATGTGCTGGAAAGCGTGTTGCGCATGCGCATTCTTTCGTTCCGGATCCTGGTCAACCGCGACCCGGCCAGCCTGACAGAGGCCGACGGCCGCATTGGTGTGCTGGTGGAAAAACTGAACAAGGCCAATAGCGGTTACGCTGCGTTGCCGGCCTCGCCGCAAGAGGCTGAGCTGTACAAAGTCTTTTCGGCGACCCTCGACAAATATCTGCAAGCCCAGAAAGAAATGCTCGAGTTGTCGCGCCAGAACAAGACTGACGAGCTGCGCACTCACATCAATACGCGGATCAAGGAAGGCACCGACCTGATGGGCGAGCAGCTCAACAAGCTCATTGCCCTCAACGTGGCCGGTGCCAGTGAGGCATCGGCCCTGGCCGGCGAACATTACAACAGCGCCATCACCGGCATCATCGTCGTCTCGCTCATTGCCGCGCTGGCCACGGTCGTGTTGGCGTTGCTGCTGACCCGCAGTATCGTCGCGCCACTCAACCGGGCCTTGGAGGCGGCCCGGATCATTGCCAGCGGCAACCTGGTCCAGGACATCGCGGTTGACGGCAAGGATGAACCCGGCCGCTTGCTCCAGGCCTTGGCCGCGATGCAGGGCAGCCTGCGCCAGACCATCGAGCAGATCGCCGGCTCCGCCAGCCAATTGGGGGCGGCGGCCGAGGAACTGAGCGCGGTCACCCAGGAATCCTCCCGCGGCCTGCAACAGCAACACAATGAAATCGAGCAGGCCGCCACTGCCGTCAACGAGATGACCGCCGCCGTCGAGGAGGTCGCCCGCAACGCGGTGTCCACTTCCGAAGCTTCGGGCCAGTCGACCCAGGCAGCCCAGGAAGGGCGCTCGCGGGTGGTGGAAACCGTCGATGCGATCCAGACCATGACCCACGACGTGCAAGCCACCGCTTCGATGATCGAAGGCCTGGCGGTCCAGGGCCGGGACATTGGCAAGGTGCTGGATGTGATCCGCGCCATCGCCGAGCAGACCAACCTGCTGGCGCTGAACGCGGCCATCGAAGCCGCCCGTGCCGGGGAAGCCGGACGCGGTTTCGCGGTGGTGGCCGATGAAGTCCGGGCCCTGGCCCATCGCACCGCCCAATCGACCCAGGAAATCGAAAAAATGGTCGCCGGCATCCAGAACGGTACCGGCCAGGCCGTGCAATCGATGCAGCAGAGCAACCAGCGCACCCAAAGCACTTTGGAGATGGCCCGGGCCGCCGGCGTGGCCCTGGAGCAGATCACCCAGTCGATCCACCAGATCAACGAGCGCAACCTGGTCATTGCCAGCGCCTCGGAAGAACAGGCCCAGGTCTCCCGCGAAGTGGACCGCAACCTGGTGAACATCCGTGACCTGGCTACGCAATCGGCCAGCGGCGCGAAACAGACCAGCGACGCCACCCACGAACTGTCGCGCCTGGCGGTGGGTTTGAATGCGATGGTGGCGCGGTTTGTGATTTGAGATAGGGTTGAGGCTGGATTCCGCGCAATCAGGAGACGTACATGCGCTTCTCAGTCTTGACCCAACGCATCACCGGCGAAGGTGCCGCCGCCTGGCAGATTCACGACCGGGCGCTGGCCATGCGCGAACAGGGCATGGACGTGTTGCTGTTGTCGGTGGGCGACCCGGACTTTGACACTCCACGGGCCATCGTCGATGCGGCGGTGGGCAGCCTGCGGGCTGGCGACACTCATTATTCGGACATTCGCGGCCTACACACCTTGCGTTCCAGCATTGCCCGGCGTCACCGCCTGCGCTGCGGCCAGGGAGTAGGCGCCGAACATGTGGTTGTGCTGCCGGGGGCGCAATGCGCGGTGTACGCGGTCGCGCAATGCCTGCTCAACCCTGGCGACGAAGTTATCGTCGCTGAGCCGATGTATGTCACCTACGAGGCGGTATTCGGTGCCTGTGGCGCGACAGTGGTGCCGGTGGCGGTCCGTCCGGAGAACGGTTTTCGGGTCGAACCGGCGGATGTTGCCCGTCTTGTGACCCCGCGTACCCGGGCGATGCTGCTCAACAGCCCGAACAATCCGTCCGGCGCCAGCCTGCCGATGTCCACCTGGCAAGCCTTGGCGCGGTTGTGCATCGAACATGACCTTTGGCTGATCAGTGACGAGGTCTACAGCGACCTGATCTACGAAGGCGAACACATCAGCCCGGCCAGCCTGCCAGGCATGGCCGAGCGCACCGCGACGATCAACAGCCTGTCCAAATCCCACGCCATGACCGGCTGGCGCATCGGCTGGGTCATCGGGCCGCAGGCGCTGGCCGGGCACTTGGCGAACCTGTCGCTGTGCATGCTGTTCGGCTTGCCGGATTTCGTGCAACGCGCCGCCCAGGTCGCGCTGGAGCAGGCTCTGCCTGAGGTGGCGCAGATGCACGAGGAATATCGCCAGCGCCGCGAGCTGGTGTGCGCCATGCTTGATGACTGCCCGGGCCTCAAGCCGGTGCGGCCTGACGGCGGGATGTTCGTGATGGTCGATGTGCGCCAGACGGGCCTCGACGCCCAGGCATTTGCCGAGCGGCTGTTGGACGGGTATGGCGTGTCGGTGCTGGCCGGCGAGGCGTTCGGGCCGAGTGCGGCGGGGCATATTCGGATCGGGTTGGTGGTCGATCAGGTGAAACTGGCGGAGGCGTGTAGGCGGATTGCCTCGTGTGCCGGTCAGTCTTTGCAAATGCGCTGAAGTTTCACAATGCTCAATCGCAGTGTATTCACAAAGAGCTCACGATCCAGAAAAGGGGTAATCCGGTAAAGCTTTGTAGACAGTGTGTGAAATTGTGTAAGGGGTTTGGCTCTGGGTGGGTGAGGGCGTATATCCTTGGCCGCTTGAGATTTTCCTGCGCCTGTTGCACCGCTATCGCGAACAAGCTCGCTCCCACAAGGGTCTTGGGGACGACACAACACCACTGTGGGAGCGAGCTTGCTCGCGATAGCGGCATGGCCGGCGCCACAGCACTTTCTGGAAACACCATGCCCAACATCCTCCTGGTGGAAGACGACACCGCACTCTCTGAACTGATCGCCAGTTATCTTGAGCGCAACGGCTATCAGGTCAGCGTCCTCAGCCGTGGCGATCATGTGCGTGAACGGGCGCGGGTCGATCCGCCGGACCTGGTGATCCTCGACCTGATGCTGCCGGGGTTGGACGGCTTGCAGGTCTGCCGCTTGCTGCGGGCCGATTCGGCGACCTTGCCGATCCTGATGCTCACCGCCCGGGACGACAGCCATGACCAGGTCCTGGGCCTTGAAATGGGCGCCGACGACTATGTCACCAAGCCGTGCGAGCCCCGGGTGTTGCTGGCGCGGGTGCGCACCTTGTTGCGGCGCAGCAGCCTCATCGAGCCGCAGACGGCCAACGACCGCATCCTGGTGGGCAACCTGTGCATCGACCTGTCCGAGCGCACGGTGACTTGGCGCGGGCAGGCGGTGGAATTGTCCAGCGGTGAATACAACCTGCTGGTGGTGCTGGCGCGGCATTCCGGCGAAGTGTTGAGCCGCGACCAGATCCTGCAACGCCTGCGGGGCATCGAATTCAACGGCACCGACCGTTCGGTGGATGTGGCGATTTCCAAGTTGCGGCGCAAGTTCGACGACAACGCCGACGAAGCCCGCAAGATCAAGACCGTGTGGGGCAAGGGCTACTTGTTCAGCCGTTCCGAGTGGGAATGCTGAGTCGATGTGGAAGCTGCTGATTCGCCTGTACCTGGTCACCATCGTGTCCTACAGCGCGGCGATCTACCTGATGCCGGAACTGGTGGTCCGCCTGTTCCACGAGCGTTTCCTGACCTACAACCTCGATTATTCCCGGGGCCTGCAAACCTTGTTGGTCAAGCAGTTCCGCGCCGTGCCCAGCGCACAGTGGCCGGCGCTGGCGGCGCAGATGGACAAGGAATTCGACCCGCTGCGCATCGAACTGGCCGCCATTGATGACAACGGTTTCAGCGCCGAGGAGCAGGCACGTCTCAAGCGCGGCGAGAATGTGGTGCGCCTCGGCGACTGGGCCTGGCGAACCCTGGCGGCGGCACCGCTGGATGAGCGCACGGCGGTGAAGATGGTCGTGCCGCCGGACCCGGCCGATGTCAGCTGGTTGTACTGGAGCATCAACGTGTTGATCGGCGCGACGATGCTGGCCTGCCTGTTGCTCTGGTTGCGGCCTCACTGGCGCGACCTGGAACGCCTGCGGCGCACCGCCGAGCGTTTCGGCAAAGGTCATCTGGGGGAGCGTACGCACATCGCCTCCAGTTCGAACATCGGCAGCCTGGCCCACGTGTTCGACACGATGGCAGGGGACATCGAGAACCTGCTCAACCAACAGCGGGATCTGCTCAACGCCGTGTCCCACGAACTGCGCACGCCCCTGACGCGGCTCGACTTCGGCCTGGCCCTGGCGCTGTCCGACGACCTGCCGGCACCCAGCCGCGAGCGTCTGCAAGGGCTGGTGGCGCACATTCGCGAGCTGGATGAGTTGGTGCTGGAGCTGCTGTCCTACAGTCGATTGCAAAACCCGCAACACTTGCCCGAACGGGTCGAAGTGGCGCTGGACGAGTTCATCGACAGCATCCTGGGCAGCGTCGACGAGGACCTGGCGGCGCCGGACGTGGTCATCGACGTGTTGTTGCATGGAACGCTGGAGCGTTTTGTGCTGGACCCACGGCTGACCGCACGGGCGTTGCAGAACCTGCTGCGCAATGCCATGCGTTATTGCGAAAAGCACATCCAGATCGGCGTGCTGGTGGGTGATCAAGGCTGTGAGATCTGGGTCGACGACGACGGCATCGGCATTCCCGACGGCGAACGCGAGCGGGTGTTCGAGCCGTTCTATCGCCTGGACCGCAGCCGCGATCGCGCCACGGGCGGCTTTGGCCTCGGCCTGGCCATCAGCCGCCGGGCCCTGGAAGCCCAGGGCGGCACCTTGACGGTGGAAGCCTCGCCACTGGGCGGGGCACGTTTCAGGCTATGGCTGCCAACACCACCCTGATGCATCCTCGACCCCCGTAGGAGCTCGTAGGAGCTGACGAGTGAAACGAGGCTGCGATCTTGCCCCAGACAATTGAGTCGCAGACAAAAGATCAAGATCAAAAGATCGCAGCCTTCGGCAGCTCCTACGCAAGGTTGCCCCTTCTACCCAAACAACCCCGCCGCAATATTGATCGAAAACCCCAGGATCGCCGTGTTGAACACAAACCCGATCAACGACTGCGCCAGCACGATCTTGCGCAGCTGCCGGGTAGCAACCCCCACATCCGAGGTCTGTACCGCCACGCCGATGGTGAAAGAGAAATACAGGAAATCCCAATAGTTGGGCGTGGTCAGCCCTTCGGCAAACCGCAGCGCCGGCTCCTTGCCCTCCCAGGTGTAATACAGCCGTGCGTAGTGGACGCTGAAAATCACCCCGATCAGCAACCATGAACCGATCACGGTCATTGCCGTGAAGCCGTAATGCAACAGCTTGCCAGCGGCCTGCAGGTCGCGGCTGCCGGCCAGCTCGAAGGTGATGGTCGCCAGGCTGGCCAATGCCGCGACGCAGACCGTCAGCAGCACCAGCCCGGCATTCTCATCTTCGATTTCGGCGATGCGCTTCACATCGGGCGCCTTGGCCCGCACGGTCAGCCAGAACATCAGCACCAGGTAGGTCCAGACCCCGGCATTCCAGCCGATCAGGATCTTGCTGATGATCGAGTCCACGGGAACCAGGATACCCACCGCCAGGCCAAGGACCGTGGCGCTGGAAAGACGCGGGTGAGTGCGGGCGAGGAAGGGCATGGAGGTTCACTGTGCGGAAAAGAGGCACCTAGTATGAGCCATCAAGCGAAGGGGCGACCGTCTATCGCGCTGGATTCGATCAATTGCACGCCCGCTTCCTGCATCCGCCGGATCGCCGCCTCCATCGAGCCCTCCCTGTCGATGCCCCGGCAGGCGTCTTGAGGTCGCCGGTCAAAACCGGTCGGGGTCTGGTGGTCCGCTTCCATGGCCAGGGGCCCGTGTGCAGACTGACCCACCGCTATCGCGAGCAAGCTCGCTCCCACACTGGATCTCCAGTGAATCTAAAACCTGTGCCCGGCCCAAATCCCACTGTGGGAGCGAGCTTGCTCGCGATGACGGCGGCCCATTCAACATTGATGCATGCTGATCCACCGCTATCGCGAGCAAGCTCGCTCCCACAATGGAACTTAGGTGGACGCATGATGGATGGCTTGCAGAAAAAATCTCCCTGCATGGGGGAGTGTCTTTCGTCGAAAATATTCCAGGTTTGATGGCTTTTTGACATTTGCTTCGTGCGTCCCTGTCACGATTCAGTACAATCGCCGACCTCCGACCGGGCATGGAAGCAGTACGGATCTTCTGTTACGAGAAAAAACCATGCTCATCGGCAGTTATTCCCCCGCCCTTGTTTCGATTTCCTTGTTTGTTGCCGTGCTGGCTTCCTACACCGCGCTGGATCTGGCCGGGCGTATCGCGACCGCCCAGGGGCGTGCCGCGCATTTGTGGATGACCGGGGGCGCGCTGGCGATGGGGGTGGGCATCTGGTCCATGCACTTCATCGGCATGCTGGCGTTCACCTTGCCGGTTGAGCTTGGCTACGATGTTTCGATCACCGCGCTGTCGCTGCTGACCGCCATTCTTTCCAGCGGTTTTGCCCTTTGGCTGGTCAGCCAGCCGCGATTGCCGGCGTGGCAACTGGCTTTCGGGGCGCTGATCATGGGCGCCGGGATCAGCGCCATGCATTACACCGGCATGGCCGCGCTGCGGATGCAGCCGGGCATCGATTACGACCCGACGCTGTTCGGGGCATCGTTGGTGATTGCTGTCGGCGCGTCGGCGGCGGCGCTGTGGATTGCCTTTCGCCTGCGCCAGAACAGCCCCCATGTGCGTCTGGCGCGCGCGGGTGCCGCGGTGGTCATGGGCATCGCCATCGTCGGCATGCACTACACCGGCATGGCCGGGGCGCGGTTCAGCGAGGGCAGTTTCTGTGGTTCTCTGGACGGTTTGAGCGGCAAGGGCCTGGACAATCTGGTGTTGATCACCACCCTGGCGGTGCTGGCCATTGCCTTGCTGACGTCGATTCTCGATGCGCGCCTGGAAGCCCGCACCGCCGAGCTGGCCCAGTCCCTGACCCGGGCCAACCGGGAACTGACACAGTTGGCCCTGCACGACCCCCTCACCGGACTGCCCAACCGTGTGCTGCTGGCCGACCGGATCGACCAGGCCATGCATCGGGTGCAAGAGCAGGGCGGCTGCTTCGCCTTGATGTTCATCGACCTCGATGGTTTCAAGCCGGTCAACGATGCCTTTGGTCACCACATGGGTGACCTGTTGCTGCGGGACGTGGCCCTGCGCCTGCGTGAAGACCTGCGCAGCCAGGACACCCTGGCGCGGATCGGCGGTGATGAATTCGTGCTGTTGGTGCAACTGGTCGAGCCCGACGATGCCTTGCGACTGGCGGCCCGCCAGGTCGGCTTGATCGGGCGCACGTTCCGGGTGTCTGAGCATGACTTGCAGATCTCCGCCAGCGTCGGTATCGCCCTTTACCCTGGCAACGGCCAGAGCGCTGAAGAGCTGCTGATGAACGCCGACGCGGCGATGTACCACGCCAAGGGCGCTGGCAAAAACGGCTACAGTTTTTTCGACGCCTCGATGAACAGCAACGCCCGCAAGCAATTGCAGCTGTTGCAAGACTTGCGCATGGCCGTCGAACAGCGGCAGTTCAGCCTGCATTACCAGCCCAAGTTCGACGCGGCCAATGGCCTTCCGGTCGGGGCCGAAGCCTTGTTGCGCTGGACCCATCCGACCCAAGGCCTGTTGATGCCCGACACGTTCATCGACCTGGCGGAAAAGACCGGGTTGATCATCCCCATCGGCGAATGGGTATTGAACGAAGCCTGTCGGCAGATGCGCGAATGGTACGTGCTCGGTTATACCGACTGGCGCATCGCGGTGAACCTCTCGGCCTTGCAGTTCTGTCACACCGGTCTGGTGCAGAGCGTGGCCAAGGCGTTGGAAACGCATAAGCTGCCGGCCAACAGCCTGACCCTGGAAATCACCGAAACCACCGCCATGAGCGATGCGGACGCGAGCATGACGGTGTTGCAACTGCTCTCGGACATGGGCGTGGATTTGTCCATCGACGACTTCGGCACCGGCTACTCGAGCCTGATGTACCTCAAGCGCCTGCCGGCCAACGAGTTGAAGATCGATCGCGGCTTCGTGCGGGACCTGGAGCACGACAGCGATGACGCGGCCATCGTCTCGGCCATCGTCGCCCTCGGCCAGGCCCTGGGCCTGCGGATCGTCGCCGAAGGCGTGGAGACCGACATGCAACAAGACTTCCTGACCCAGTTGGGCTGCGATTCGCTGCAGGGCTATCTGTTGGGCCATCCGCTGCCGGCCGAGCGTTTCCTGCAGGACATTCGCCAGGCGAAAACCATGGCGATAGCCTGACCCCTCAGGAGACGATATCGAACGCCGTGCTGCCCAGCCGCTCGCCGTTGACCAGCAGGTGCACGGCATGCCGGCCCGCGTAGTGTTTGCGGGTGGTCAGCTCGCGAATATGTTGCGAACGGCTGAGGTTGACGCGACCCTGGGCGGGCAGGTCGAAGGTCTTGAGTTTGAAGACCTTGGCCGAGGTGCCGCCCGAGGCTTTCACGTAGTCGACGGCGTAGTCGATCACCAGGCGCTGGCTCTGCCCGAGGGTTGATTGCACCGTGAAGGACAGCGTGACCTGTTCTCCCAAGCGAATCACCGCCGGCGTCACTTGCAAATCCAGCACCTGGACCTGCGCCTTGCCGCCGGCGCCGATGACCCCCAACGCCCTCGGGTTGCCTTGTTTGATCAAGCTACGCAGCGCATGCCGGGCAATCCACGCGGTGTGGCGGTCTTGCAACGGCCAGCCTTCGATCTGGTCCAGCACCCAGTCCGGATGCTGCTTGGTGACATCGTTGAGGTGGTTGGCCACGGATTTGCGCACATAAAGGCTAGCGTCGGCCTTGAGTGTGTCGAGGATCGCGGCGGCCAGGTCGGGGTTGGCCTGGATCGGTTCCAGGTGAAACGACCACGGCAGGCGCGGCCGGCTGCCTTCGCTGGCCAGGCGGCGCACGTGCTCGTTGGCGTCCAGGGCCCAGCCGTGCATGACCTTGAGGGTGCGTTCCAGGTCGTCCCGCAAGAAGTGCCGCACGGCGAACTCCGACGAACCGAACCGGGTGAAATACTGGAGCGCGTCCAACGACACGTCGAAGTGATTGCGGCCATAAGACGCCACGTAGTGCGGCAGGAACATGCTGACGAACATGCTGTTCAGGCGCGGGGCAAGGGCGCGCAGCACCTCCAGCGACGCTTCATAATCGAGAGGCAGCACCGCGTGCAGGCACTCGCTGACCCGGGCCATGCGCTGCATCACCGACAACTCGGCCAGCCCATCGTTGGCCAGGCGCAAGAATGCCTTGGCGTCGAATGCCGGATACACCGCGCGCATTTCGCTGGCGATGTGTTCCAGGCGGGCGCTGTTGAAAATTTCCTTGAGGACAGGGGAGGCAGTGGTCGGGGTCGTCATGGCAGGGTCCGTCGTGCAGGGCTTGTCACTATATCCCGTGGCGAGGGCGCTTGCTCCCGCTCGGCTGCGTTGTAGGAGCTGCCGAAGGCTGCGATCTTTTGATCTTTTGATCTTTTGATCTTTCGCTTGGGATTCAAGTGTCTTGGGAAAGATCGCAGCCTCGTTGCACTCGACAGCTCCTACGAGCTCCTACGAGCTCCTACGAGCTCCTACGAGCTTCTACGGTAAAAGGAATGATTTGCCGCTCGCGAAGTCCCAGATTCAGTCCCTCGAATAACTGGAGTTTTTTCTATGCGCAAACCCACCCTGATCGCCAGGCTGGTCCTGATTGCCGGCCTTGGAACCCTTGGGCCTGTTGCGCAAGCGGTCGAGAAAACCGGAGACGCCCTGGAGCATTCGCCGAGCAATGGCCGCAGGCTGGTGGAGAACGACCGGGTACCGGCGGACTACCAGCGCACGGACAGGGCCATGAAGGACTGGAAGCAGAAGAAGCTGGAACAGCCGACAAGCGAGCAGCAATGGGTGCAGATCGACGACAAGTACCTGCTGATCGAAACCGTGTCCGGCGCGATCGTCAAGATCGTGCCGGCCACACGTTAAATCTTCAGAGCACTTCGCCTTTGTCCCATAGGTGAACCAACTCGCCGGGTGCCCGGTCTTCGGGCACCTGCAGCACCATCTCGTCGTCCTGGTCGTTGGCGCGATAACGCACCTCGATCTGGAAAAACCGCTGGTCGCCGCGCCCGGGCGTGGAGGAGGTCAGCGGCAGGCAGCCCTCCAGGACCGAACAGATGCGTGTGCGCTGGTCGAGGTCGCACTGGGCGAACTCGATTTCCCGTGGCCGGGTCAGTGCATGGATGGCGGCCACGCCGCCCTGGCGCGACAGCCGTACCACGGCCTTGTCGTCGAGGTCTGGAAGGGTTTTCATCAGCTCTCCTGTGTCAGGTCGACGCCGACCTGGGCCCAGCCGTTCTGTACCGCTTGCACTTCCCGCGTGCCGAAGCGCTGTCGGGCATGCTCGACGGTCAGGCGGGCGAAGGCGCTGAAGGACGCGTCATTGGCCAGTCTTCGGTCGCACAAGGTTTCATACCAGATCCGGCCGGCCTTTTCCCAGGCAAATCCGCCCAGCGTGGTCGCCGCCAGATAAAAGGCCCGGTTGGGAATGCCGGAGTTGATGTGCACGCCACCGTTGTCTTCACGGGTAATCACGAATTCGCGCATATGCGAAGGTTGCGGGTCCTTGCCCAGCAGCGGGTCATCGTAGGCGCTGCCGGGGTTGGACATGCTGCGCAGGCCGTCACCGTTGATCTTGTCGGTGAGCAGGTCGGCGCCGATCAGCCAGTCGGCCTGGTCGGCGGTCTGTTCGAGCACGAACTGCTTGACCAGCACACCGAACACATCGGAGATGGACTCGTTCAACGCACCGGACTGGTTGGCGTAGATCAGCCCGGCTTCGCTTTCGGTGACGCCATGGGCCAGTTCGTGGGCCACCACGTCCAGGGAGCGGGTGAAGCGCTGGAAGATTTCGCCGTCGCCGTCGCCGAACACCATCTGCGCGCCGTTCCAGAAGGCGTTTTCATAGCCCTGGCCGTAATGCACGCTGCCCACCAGGGCGAAGCCTTTGTTGTCGATGGAGTCGCGCCCCAGGACCTTCCAGAAAAAATCATAGGTGGCGCCCAAGGCATCGTAGGCCTCGTCCACGGCCGGATCGCCACTGGCCCGCTGGCCTTCCAGGCGTACCGGCTGGCCGGGCAGCTCCATGCTGTTCTGGGCGTCGTGCACGCTACGTTGCGGGTGTCCGGCCTTGCCGGGCTTGGGCAGCGCCGCCGCGACGGGCGGGGTGCTGGGCGGGCCGGGGTTGTGCCGCAGATTGCGCACGTGGGTCAAGGTGCCGAGGGCGCTGGAGCGTTGCTGTTCGGAACCGTGGGCGATGATGCGATTGAGAATGTACGGCGGAATGAAACCGTGGAGCGGACGAGAGACGATCATCAGAAAATCCTTATCTGAAATGCAGGGTCGATACCCATGTGAACCGAATAGGCCGTTGCGGTTCCCTATTGCATGAGCAGCCTGATAAAACACAATGCCATACGAATCCATAGGACCTGTGGCGAGGGGATTTATCCCCGCAGGGTTGCGGAGCGACCCCCGAAAATTTCTATATGTTCGTAGCGTCTGGGAGTGCTTCGCACTCCAGCGGGGATAAATCCCCTCGCCACAAAGGATTGCCATATGCCTGGAATTCTGCGAAAAACCGGCGCCTGAAATGATCCGGAAATACGCCATGAATGAAGAACTGCAAATCATCGACCTGCAACAGGGCGACGGCAAAAGCGTAGTCAAAGGTGCGCTGATCACCACCCAATACCGCGGCACCCTTGAAGACGGCACCGAATTCGATTCGTCCTACAGTCGCGGCAAACCCTTCCAATGCGTGATCGGCACCGGTCGCGTCATCAAGGGCTGGGACCTGGGCCTGATGGGCATGCAAGTCGGCGGCAAGCGCAAGTTGCTGGTGCCGGCCCACCTGGCCTACGGTGAACGGTCCATGGGCGCACACATCAAGCCCAACGCCAACCTAATCTTTGAAATCGAGTTGCTGGAGGTGCTGACCCGGGACGATTGAAGGGCTTACCAGGGCGGGGCCTTAAGCCATATGCCTGCGTCGATACTCGTCCGGCGTGGTGCCCATCATTTTGCGAAACATGCTGATGAACGCCGAGGCGCTGCTGTAGCCCAGGTCCAGGCCAATGGTTTCCACGCTCTGGCCACGTTCGAGCAGGGCCAGGGCCTCGATGACTTTCAGGCGCTGGCGCCATTCCACCAGGGACATGCCCAGGTCCCGTTGGGCCCGGCGCATCAGCGTGCGTTCGGTGGTGTTGGCGGCGCGGGCCAGTTGTGGCAAGGAGCGCGGGTCGCTGGGATTCGCCTCCAGGGCCCGCAATACGGGGCCCAGCAGTGGATCATCCGAGGAGGGCAGGTAGCTACCGGCATGGGGCGCCTGAGTCAGCTTGTCCACCAGCACCTGCAACAAGCGCTGCTGCTCGGGTGTCTGCGGTTGGCTCGGCGGCTCGCTGCGCAACTCTTCCAGCAACGCGCGGATCAGTGGGCTCAAGGTCAGCGCGCAGGGTACGGCCGGCAGCGCAGCGCACAGTTCGGCCGCCAGGTACAACGAACAATGACAGGCCTCGTGCCGATTGAACCCAACGTGTTCCATGTCCGGTGGCAGCCAGATGCCGTACTGCGGTGGCGCCAGGTAATGGTGCTGGGCGATCTCGATTTCCATCACCCCACTGTAGGAATAGACGAACTCACCCCAGGCATGCCGATGCCGGGGGTAAGTGGCGTGGGCCGGCATGCAGGCGCTGCGAAAGAAAATCGGCGAGGGCAGGGCCGCGTCGAACGGAGGCATTTTCAGATGTTGGGCTGGAGGCTGCATATCGACCGCAATGGCGGATTACCGGGATGGCTTGTCGGGTAATCACTATATCCAGCAAAGGTGTCAGGCAGACAATCCTTTCATCCATTTCTGTCCAAGGATCTTTCCCATGACCACCCGCCGTGCCCTGGATGGCCAGGTCAGTGCCCTGATGACTGGACTCTGTGCCATCTGGGGTTTCCAGCAAGTCGCGATCAAGGCCAGCGCCGCCGACATGGCGCCGATGCTGCAACTGGGTGTGCGCTCGGCCATCGCCGCGATACTGGTCTGGCTGTTGGTGCTGGCGCGGGGTGAACGCCTGTCCCTGGCCGATGGCAGTTGGCGTCCTGGTCTGTTGGTGGGGTTGTTGTTTGCCCTGGAGTTCGTGATGGTGGGCGAAGGCCTGCGTCATACGACGGCTTCGCACATGGTGATCTTCCTGTACACCGCACCGATGTTCGCCGCCCTCGGCTTGCACTGGAAACTGCCGAACGAACGCCTGAAGCCGGCGCAATGGTTGGGCATCGCGGTTGCCTTCGGCGGGATCGTGGTGGCCTTCAGTGGCGGCTCGGGGGCGGGGAACGGCAGCTCGTTGCTCGGTGACGGCATGGGGTTGTTGGCCGGCGCGCTGTGGGGTGCGACCACGGTGACGGTACGCTGTTCGCGGCTGACCGACGTGCCGGCCAGCCAGACACTGCTTTATCAACTGGTGGGTGCCGGGGTGCTGCTGATCGCAATGTCCATGGCGTTGGCGCAAACGACGATCAACCCCACGCCGCAACTCATTGCCAGCCTGGCGTTCCAGGTGTTGCTGGTGTCCTTCGCCAGTTTCCTGATCTGGTTCTCGCTGCTGCGCCACTACCTGGCTTCGCAGTTGGGCGTGCTGTCGTTCATGACGCCGCTGTTTGGCATCGGTTTTGGTGTCTGGTTGCTGGATGAGCCGCTGGAGCCGAACTTTATCGTTGGCGCGGTTCTGGTGCTGGGCGGGATCTTGCTGGTCAGCGGTTACGGATGGTTTCGCCAGCGTTGGGGGCGGTGGTTGGTATTGCGTCGGGAGTAATGGGAGTATCAGACGCTGGGGCCTGTAGGAGCTGGCGAAGCCTGCGATCTTTTGATCTTTCGCTTGGGACTCAAGTGTCTGGGGAAAGATCGCAGCCTCGTTTCACTCGTCAGCTCCTACATAGCTCCTACGGGTGAGGGAGCAGGCTCCCTCACCATAAAAGCCCCTGATGCTGCCGGGGAGGTCAAACCTTGACGATCCAACCCGCCGGCGCTTCCACGTCGCCGGTCTGCACGCCGGTCAGTTCCTTGTAGAGCTTCTGGGTGATCGGGCCGACTTCGGTTTCGCTGTGGAAAACGTGCAGCTTGTCCTTGTAGCTGATGCCGCCAATCGGGGTGATCACCGCCGCAGTACCGCAGGCACCGGCTTCCTTGAAGTCCGACAGTTTGTCGATGAACACGTCGCCTTCGATCACTTCCAGGCCCAGGCGCGATTTGGCCAGTTCGATCAACGACAGGCGAGTGATGCCCGGCAGGACCGAAGGGGATTTGGGGGTGACGAATTTGTCGTCGTGGGTGATGCCGAAGAAGTTGGCCGAGCCGACTTCCTCGATTTTCGAATGGGTCATCGGGTCCAGGTAGATGCAGTCGGCGAAGCTGGCCTTCTTGGCCTGGGAGCCGGGCATCAGGCTGGCGGCATAGTTGCCACCGACCTTGGCCGCACCGGTGCCTTGCGGGGCGGCGCGGTCGAAGCTGGAGATCAGGAAATTGTGCGGGGTCAGGCCGCCCTTGAAGTAGGCGCCGACCGGGATGCAGAAAATCGAGAAGATGAACTCGGGTGCGGTGCGCACGCCGATGTTGTCACCCACGCCGATCACGAACGGGCGCAGGTACAGCGCGCCGCCGGTACCATACGGCGGGATGAAGCGCTCGTTGGCGCGGACCACTTGCTTGCAGGCTTCGACGAACTGCTCGGTCTCGACCTGCGGCATCAGCAGGCGGGCGCAGCTGCGCTGCATGCGGGCGGCGTTCTGGTCCGGGCGGAACAGGTTGATCGAACCGTCCTTGCAACGATAGGCCTTCAGGCCTTCGAAGCACTGCTGACCGTAGTGCAGGGCCGTGGAGCCCTCGCTGATGTGCAGCACGTTGTCGTCGGTCAGGGTGCCCGCGTCCCAGGCGCCATCGCGCCAGTGCGACAGGTAGCGCTTGTCGGTCTTGATGTAGTCAAAGCCCAGTTTGTCCCAATTGATGCTCTCGTTACCCATGACACCCTCTATTACTTAACAACCGTCGAAACGGTTCAAGGCTTCTGACGTTTTTTGGATGGGGACAACAATACTTCATTCCGGGGCTGTTTCGCAGCCCGCACGATAAGGTGCAGACAGATAAATGATGGTGTTCTTGAAAATCGCGAGCAAGCTCGCTCCCACATGGGATTGTGTTCCCATGAACGACCGATATCACCTGTGGGAGCGAGCTTGCTCGCGATAGGGCCCTCGCTCACACCATCAATTCCCCTGAATCACAGATGCAACGCATGCCCCAACGCCCGCAACGCCGCTTCCTGCACAGCCTCGCCCAGCGTCGGATGGGCGTGGATGGTGCCGGCGATGTCCTCCAGGCGCGCGCCCATTTCCAGGGACTGGCCGAATGCCGTGGACAGCTCAGACACGCCGACGCCGACCGCTTGCCAGCCCACGATCAAGTGGTTGTCCCGGCGCGCCACGACCCGGACGAAACCGCTCTTCGATTCCAGGGTCATGGCCCGGCCGTTGGCGGCGAACGGGAAGCTCGAAACCAGGCAGTCCAGCCCGGCGGCCTTGGCCTCGTCCGGCGTCTTGCCGACCACCACCAGTTCCGGGTCGGTGAAGCACACCGCGGCGATGGCGGTCGGGTTGAATTCCCGATGCTGGCCGGCGATCAGCTCGGCGACCATTTCGCCCTGGGCCATGGCCCGGTGGGCGAGCATCGGTTCGCCGCTCAGGTCGCCGATGGCCCAGACGTTGCGCATGCTGGTCTGGCAACGACTGTCGATTTTCACCGCCGAACCGTTCATCGCCAGGTCCAGCGCTTCAAGGTTCCAGCCCTGGGTGTGGGGTTTGCGCCCGACCGCCACCAGCACCCGGTCGGTGTCCAGGTTCAGCGTGTCGCCATTGGGATCGCGCACTTGCAAGGTGCTGGCCTGGGCATCGAACCCTTCGACGCTGTGCTTGAGGTACAGCTTCACCCCCAACTGCTTGAGCGCCTCGTGCACCGGTTGCGTCAGCTCGCCGTCGTAAGCTGGCAGGATTCGCTCCTGGGCCTCGACCACGCTGACCTCGGCGCCGAGCTTGCGATAGGCGATGCCCAGCTCCAGGCCGATGTAGCCACCGCCGACCACCACCAGGTGCTTGGGCACCGAGGTGGGGGCGAGGGCTTCGGTGGAGGAAATGATCGGCCCGCCCAGTGGCAGCATCGGCAGGTTGACGCTTTTCGAACCGGTGGCCAGCAGCAGGTGTTCACACTGGATGCGGGTGTCACCGACCTCGACCGTCTTGCCATCGATCACCTTGGCCCAGCCATGAATGACCTGGACCTTGTGCTTTTTCAGCAATGCCGCGACGCCGGTGGTCAGGCGATCGACGATGCCGTCCTTCCATTCCACGCTCTTGCCGATGTCCAGCGTTGGCGCCGCCACCGTGATGCCCAGGGCCGAGCCCTGACTGTGATGTCGGGTCTGGTGGAACTGCTCGGCCACATGGATCAACGCCTTGGACGGGATGCAACCGATGTTCAGGCAGGTGCCGCCCAACGCCTGGCCTTCCACCAGGATGGTCGAGATGCCCAATTGCCCGGCGCGGATCGCCGCCACATAACCGCCAGGACCGCCGCCGATGATCAGCAGCGTAGTGTTCAAAGTCTGCATCGCCTGCTCCATTGATGATTAGTCCACAAACAGCGTGGCGGGTTGTTCGAGCAGGCCGCGCAGGGCCTGGATGAATTGCGCCGCGTCCATGCCGTCGACCACCCGGTGATCGAAGGAGCTGGAGAGGTTCATCATCTTGCGGATCACGATCTGGCCCTTGATCACCACCGGCCGCTCGACGATTTTGTTCACGCCGACAATCGCCACTTCCGGCAGGTTCAGCACCGGCGTGCTGACGATGCCGCCGAGGGCACCGAGGCTGGTCAGGGTGATGGTCGAGCCGGACAGTTCATCGCGACTGGCCTTGCCCGTGCGGGCCGCCGTGGCCAGGCGGGCGATTTCCGCCGCGCTGTCCCACAGCGTACGGGCTTCGGCGTGACGCACCACCGGCACCATCAGGCCAACGTCGCTCTGGGTGGCGACGCCCACATGCACCGCGCCTGAGCGATTGATGACCTGGGCTTCGTCGTCGTAGCGCGCGTTCATCTGCGGAAAGTCCCGCAGGGCCACGACCAGGGCGCGGACCAAGAACGGCAGCAAGGTCAGCTTGCCGCGACTGGCGCCGTATTTTTCATTCAAGTGAACCCGCAGCTCTTCCAGGGCCGTGACGTCGATTTCCTCGACGTAGCTGAAATGGGCCGCGCGTTGGGTCGCTTCCTGCATGCGCTGGGCGATCTTGCGGCGCATGCCGATCACCGGGATCTGCTGCTCGTCGTGGCGTTCGGCATAACCTGAACCGCCCTTGGCCTGGGACGACGGACCCTGGGCCAGGTAGGCTTCGAGGTCTTCGTGCAGGACCCGTCCGGCCGGGCCGCTGCCCTGGACCAGACGCAATTGAATGCCCAGGTCCAGCGCGTGTTTGCGCACGGCCGGCGAGGCCAGAGGACGCTCGTCGGGATCGCGGGCCACCGGGGCTTGCGGCGCCGGGCGAGGGGCGGCGGTCTTTTCCAGCACCGGTTCAGGCGTGGCCACTGGCGCCAGTTTCGGTGCCTGCGCAGCCGCCGCGGCGGGCGCCGGTTGTGCCGACTCTTTCAAATTACCCGCACCTTCGACTTCAATGCGGATCAGTTCGCTGCCCACCGCCATGACTTCACCCGGCTCGCCACCCAGGGCGATGACCCGGCCATGCACCGGCGAAGGGATGTCCACCATCGCCTTGTCGGTCATGACATCGGCGAGTACCTGGTCTTCGACCACCATGTCGCCGACCTTGACGTGCCACACCGACAGTTCCACTTCGGCGATGCCTTCGCCAATGTCCGGCATCTTGATAACGTGCGTGCCCATTCAGACCTCCATGACCCGTTTCAACGCCGCGCCCACACGGGACGGCCCAGGGAAATACGCCCACTCCTGCGCATGCGGGTAGGGGGTGTCCCAACCGGTGACAC
The DNA here is from genome assembly GCF_900104425.1 of Pseudomonas sp. NFACC13-1. NCBI lineage: Bacteria > Pseudomonadati > Pseudomonadota > Gammaproteobacteria > Pseudomonadales > Pseudomonadaceae > Pseudomonas > Pseudomonas sp. NFACC13-1. The sequence continues at coordinate 221,926 of NZ_FMXV01000007.1, forward strand.
GCTCGATGGGCGCTTCCAGGTGGTGGAAGCAGTGTTCTTGCACCAACGACACCAGCTCGGCGCCGAAACCGCAGGTGCGGGTGGCTTCATGCACAACCACGCAGCGGCCGGTTTTCTTCACGGATTTGACGATGGTTTCAAGGTCCAGTGGCCAGAGGCTGCGCAGGTCGATGACTTCGGCGTCGATGCCGGTTTCTTCGGCCGCCACTTGAGAGACGTAGACCGTGGTGCCATAGGTGAGAACCGTCACGTCCTTGCCCGGGCGGGTGATGGCGGCGACGTCCAGCGGCACGGTGTAGTAACCGTCCGGCACCTGGGCCGAGGGGTGTTTCGACCACGGGGTTACCGGGCGGTCGTGGTGGCCGTCGAACGGGCCGTTATACAGGCGCTTGGGCTCGAGGAAGATCACCGGGTCATCGTTTTCGATGGAGGCGATCAGCAAGCCCTTGGCGTCGTAGGGGTTGGACGGCATCACGGTGCGCAGGCCGCAGACCTGGGTGAACATCGCCTCGATGCTCTGGCTGTGGGTCTGGCCGCCGTAGATGCCGCCGCCGCAGGGCATGCGCAGGGTCATCGGCGCGGTGAACTCGCCGGCCGAGCGATAGCGCAGGCGCGCCGCCTCGGAAATGATCTGGTCCGACGCCGGGTAGACGTAGTCGGCGAACTGGATCTCGGCCACCGGCCGCAGCCCGTAGGCGCCCATGCCGACGGCCACGCCGACGATGCCGCTTTCGGAAATCGGTGCGTCGAACACCCGCGAGGTGCCGTACTTATTCTGCAGGCCTTCGGTGCAGCGGAACACGCCGCCGAAGTAGCCCACGTCCTGGCCGAACACCACGACGTTGTCGTCGCGTTCGAGCATCACGTCCATGGCCGAGCGCAGGGCCTGGATCATGGTCATGGTGGTAGTGGTCATGGCGGTGTCCAACGCAATATTGTTGTTGTGATCGTTCATGTCAGATCCCCAACTGCTGACGCTGGCGCTTCAAGTGCTCCGGCATCTCTTTGTAGACGTCTTCGAACATGGTCGCGGCGCTGGGAATCTGCCCGCCGGCGAGGGTGCCGTACTGTTCGGCTTCCTTCTGCGCGGCGATCACCTCGGCTTCGAGTTCGGCGCTGACCGCCGCATGTTCCTCTTCGGACCACTGGCCGATCTTGACCATGTGCTGCTTGAGACGGGCAATCGGATCGCCCAGCGGGAAGTGGCTCCAGTCGTCGGCGGGGCGGTACTTGGAGGGATCGTCCGAGGTGGAGTGCGGGCCGGCGCGGTAGGTGACCCATTCGATCAGGGCCGGGCCGAGGTTGCGGCGGGCGCGTTCGGCGGCCCAGCGCGAGGCGGCGTAGACCGCCATGAAATCGTTGCCATCGACACGCAGGGAGGCGATGCCGCAACCGACGCCGCGTCCGGCGAACGTCGTGGCTTCACCGCCGGCAATGGCCTGGAAGGTGGAAATCGCCCACTGGTTGTTGACCACGTTGAGGATCACCGGCGCCCGGTAGACGTGGGCGAAGGTGAGGGCGGTGTGGAAGTCCGATTCGGCGGTAGCGCCGTCACCGATCCAGGCCGAGGCGATCTTGGTGTCGCCCTTGATCGCCGAGGCCATGCCCCAGCCCACGCCCTGGATGAATTGCGTGGCGAGGTTGCCGGAAATGGTGAAGAAACCGGCGTCCTTGACCGAGTACATGATCGGCAACTGCCGGCCCTTGAGCGGATCGCGCTCGTTGGACAGCAGTTGGCAGATCATGCCCACCAGCGGCACTTCCCGGGCCATCAGGATGCTTTGCTGGCGGTAGGTGGGAAAGCACATGTCATCGATGTTCAGCGCCAGGGCCTGGCCGCTGCCGATGGCTTCTTCGCCAAGGCTTTGCATGTAGAACGACATCTTTTTCTGGCGCTGGGCGACCACCATGCGGTTGTCGTAGATGCGTGTCTTGAGCATGGCGCGCATGCCTTTGCGCAGGATCTCGACGGGAATATCCGCCGCCCAGTCGCCCAAGGCATTGCCCTGGTCATCGAGCACGCGGATCAGGCTGCGGGCCAGGTCGGCGGTTTCGGCGGGTTCGACGTCAATGGGAGGTTTGCGCACCGTGCCGGCATCGGACAGATGCAGGTAGGAAAAGTCGGTCTTGCAGCCGGGACGGCCCGAGGGTTCGGGGACGTGCAGGCGTAGCGGTTCGTACGCTGGGTTCATGGCTTTCTACGCTCGATCTTGTGAATTTCTTGTAGTGGGCGCGCTAGCTGACGAATGTCCCCGGGTAGGGGAAATTGTCCTACAACAATCATAGGCTCGACGAAGAAGAATATTTTTCTCTGTTAGCTTGCTGTTCAGATCATTTGCAGATAAAAAATCTGCACAACGATAAAAAACAGGATTATTTGTCTCATGCGTAAATTGGATCGCACCGACATCGGCATTCTGAACAGCCTTCAGGAAAACGCCCGCATCACCAACGCCGATCTCGCCCGTTCGGTCAATCTGTCGCCGACGCCGTGCTTCAACCGCGTCCGGGCGATGGAGGAACTGGGCGTGATCCGCGAGCAGGTCACGCTGCTGGATGCCGACCTGCTGGGGTTGCACGTCAACGTGTTCATCCATGTGAGCCTGGAGAAGCAGGTGGAGGAAGCGTTGCAGCACTTCGAGGAGGCGATTTCCGACCGGCCGGAGGTGATGGAGTGCTACCTGATGGCCGGCGATCCGGACTACCTGATCCGCGTGCTGGTGCCGACCATCCAGTCGCTGGAGCGGTTCATGATGGACTTCCTGACCAAGGTCCCGGGCGTGGCGAACATCCGTTCGAGCTTTGCCCTCAAGCAGGTGCGCTACAAGACCGCGCTGCCGTTGCCGGCCAATGGGCTGACCTTGGGGACCTGAACATCAAAAGATCGCAGCCTTCGGCAGCTCCTACATTGTGAATGCGATTCTCCTGTAGGAGCTGCCGAAGGCTGCGATCTTTTGATCTTAAAGCTGATTGATCGGAATCTTCAGGTACGTCACGCCATTGTCCTCGGCTGGCGGCAGGTGGCCGGCCCGCACATTCACCTGGATCGCCGGCAACAGCAGCGTCGGCATGCCCAGCGTCTTGTCGCGCTGGGTACGCATGGCCACGAACGAGGCTTCATCGATGCCATCGCGGACATGAATGTTGTGCTGGCGCTGCTCACCCACGGTGCTCACGCAGTGGGGCTCGCGTTCCTCCGGTGGATAGTCGTGGCACACGTACAGCCGTACCCCGGCGGGGAAGGCCAGCAGCTTGCGGATCGAGGCGTAGAGCTGATGGGCATTGCCGCCAGGGAAGTCGCAACGGGCGGTGCCTACGTCGGGCATGAACAGCGTGTCGCCCACCAGGATCACGTCGCCATCGATCAGGTAGGCCATGTCCGCCGGGGTGTGGCCGGGCACATGCAGGGCGGTGGCCTTGAGGTTGCCGATCAGGAAGGACTCGTCGGGCGCGAACAGGCGGTCGAATTGCGAACCGTCGACGGCGAAATGCGGCTCCAGGTTGAACAGGGTCTTGAACACGTTCTGCACCTGGCCGATGGACTCGCCGATGGCGATCTTGCCGCCCAGCTCCCGACGCAGGTAAGGCGCGGCGGACAGGTGATCGGCATGGGCGTGGGTCTCCAGCAGCCATTGCACCGTCAGTCGATGTTCCCGCACAAACGCGATCACCCGATCCGCCTGTGCAGTGCCGCTGCGGCCCGAGGCCGGATCGTAGTCGAGCACCGGATCGACCACCGCGCAGTGCCCGCCATCGTGTTCATACACAACATGGGTATAGGTCTTGGAGGCGGGGTCGAGAAAACTCTGGATCTGCGCGGGCATGACAGCGGACCTGTGCGGGAAGAAGCGGTTGCTACGCTTGAGGTTTACAACATATGGTCCGCAGCTTAGTGAGGGCCAAGGCGTCCTGCAAATGCGATCGCACCTGCCAACAGGTGTGCGCGGCTTGAGAGAACCTGAATGTTACTGGCAAGTTTTTTTGGTGTGGTCATGGGCCTGGTCCTTGGCCTGACGGGGGCGGGCGGCGGCATCCTGGCGGTGCCGGCGTTGGTGTTGGGCCTGGGCTGGAGCATGACCCAGGCCGCGCCGGTGGCGTTGTTCGCGGTGGGTAGCGCGGCGGCGGTGGGGGCCATCGACGGGCTGCGCCATGGCCTGGTGTGCTACCGTGCGGCCTTGCTGATCGCACTGCTGGGCGCGGTATTTTCACCGCTGGGCATCTACCTCGCCCACCAGCTCTCGGAAAAAATCCTGATGATGCTGTTCAGCCTGCTGATGGTGCTGGTGGCGGCGCGCATGTTGCGCCGGGAAACGCCGCAAGTGGGGCCCAGTGATCATGGCGCCGCCAGTTGGGGCCAGAAAAACTGCATGCTCGACCGCCAGACCGGCCGCCTGGCCTGGACGCCTCGTTGCACCGCCACGCTGTCGGCATTGGGCGCGGTGACGGGCATGGTCTCGGGGTTGCTGGGCGTGGGGGGCGGCTTCCTGATCGTGCCGGCGTTCAAGCAACTGACCGATGTGCAGATGCGCGGGATCGTCGCGACGTCCTTGATGGTTATCAGCCTGATTTCGTTGATTGGCGTGGTGGGCGCGTTTCATGCCGGGGTGAGCATCGACCGGGTAGGGATGGCGTTCATTGCGGCGAGCATCGTCGGGATGGTGCTCGGGCGGCGAGTGGCGGCCAAGGTTCCGGCCCGGGCGCTGCAAGTGGGGTTCGCCGGGGTGTGCCTGGGGGTGGCAGTGTTCATGTGGGTGCGGGCGTAGCGGCCATGAACCGGGATTGCCCATGGCCAGAGGGTTGCAGCAACCGGCACTGCATCGAAAACTCCAGCGCTACCGATTGCCCTTGCTCCAGCAGGCGCAAGCCTGGCCGCCCAGGCAGGTGGTGGGCGTTGACCGGATGACTGACCGGTTCGATGCAAAAGAAATCCAGGCCCACGGGGCAGTAGAGCAGGAAGTAATCGCAGCCGCTGGCCTGGCACGCCAGCTCATAACCCAGGTCCGGTTGTTGGATCAGGCAATGCCCGTCCCAGCCACCGAAGCCGTTGTCCACGACGGTGTCCGGCAATAAGCGGGACTCCCGGAAGTTCCAGTGTTCGGGCAGGTCAATCCGTTCCGTCGGCAGTTTAGTGGCGTCGCACAGCCAGGCTTCGCTCGCCTGGGTTTGCAAACGCGTGCCGGCGGTGCGCGGGAAGTATGGGTGCAGGCCGAGCCCGTGCCACGCCGGCTGTTTCGCCGTGTGGGTGACGAGCATTGCGATCTGCAACTGGCCGCCGCGCAAGCGGACACGCAAACTGGCGCTATAGCCGAACGGGTGCTGACTGTCGAGTTGCAGCAATGCTTCCTGGGCATTCTGTTCGGTCACTTGCCACGGTTGCTGCCAGGCGCTGCCATGGATGGGGAACGGGTCGTTGGGGCTGTTGGCGTCCAGGGCCAGCCAGCCGTCAGGGCAATCGAAACCGCCGTTGGCGATCCGATTCGACCAGGGGATCAACGGGAAGCCACCGAGCTTGCCGGGCAAGCCGTTTTCCAGGGCTTGGGGGGCCGGCGGGCGTAGCAATGGCGCGCCGCTGCTGCGCACGGTCCATTCGACCAGGCTGGCGCCCAGATGCGGGGCCAGGGTGAGGCGGGTCAGTTCGTCTTCGAGATGGAGAAGGAGTGGCGGCATGGTGGTCGCATCTGTCGAGTGGGGAAGCCTTTGTGGCGAGGGAGCTTGCTCCCGCTCGGCTGCGCCTGTAGGAGCTGACGAGCGAAGCGAGGCTGCGATCTTTCCCCTGCCCATTGAGTCTCAAGCGGAAGATGAAAAGATCGCAGCCTGCGGCAGCTCCTACAGGAGCGGGGATAAAATCCCTCGCCACAAGGGGGCTTGCTGGCTGATGGAATTACAACACCAGATGCGGCAACCACAGGGAAATGGCGGGGATGTAAGTCACCAGCATCAGTACCACGAACAACATGGCGTAGAACGGCAGCAGCGCCTTGACAGTGCTTTCGATACTGACCTTGCCAATGGCCGAGCCCACGAACAGCACTGCACCCACTGGTGGCGTAATCAGGCCGATGCCCAAGTTGACCAGCATGATCATGCCGAACTGCACCGGATCTACGCCGATGCCGACGATCACCGGCATCAGGATGGGCGTGAGGATCAGGATCAGCGGCGCCATGTCCATCACGGTGCCCAGCAGCAGCAACATCACGTTGATGCACATCAGGATCACATAGCGATTGTCCGACAGCGTCAGGAATGCAGTGGTGATCTTCGCCGGGATTTCCATCAGCGTCATGATGTAGCCAAAGCTGGCGGCGAAGCCGATCAGGATCATCACGATGGAGATGGTGCGTACGGTGCGGTGCATCAGTTTCGGCAACTCGCTCCATTTGTAGTCGCGGTAGATGCACATGGTCACGAAAAACGCCCACACCACAGCAATGGCGGCCGATTCAGTGGCGGTGAAAACGCCCGAGAGAATGCCGCCGAGGATGATGAACAAGGTCATCATGCCCCACATGGCTTCCTTGCAAATCTTCAACGCTTCCTTGAGCGGGATCACTTCACCTTTGGGGTAGTTGCGCTTTTTCGCAAAAACCAGGCACAGCGCCATCAGGCAGAGGTTCATCATGATGCCGGGGACGATGCCGGCCATGAACAGCGATCCGATGGAAACGGTGCCGCCAGCGGCGAGGGAGTACAACACCGCATTGTGGCTGGGCGGCGTCAGCAGCGCTTGCACCGAACCACTGACAGTGACGGCGGTGGCGTAATCACGCGGATAGCCCCGGCGTGTCATTTCCGGGATCAACACCGAACCGACCGAGGCGGTATCGGCTACCGAGGAACCGGAGATTGCGCCAAAAAAACTCGAGGCCACGAGGTTGACCAATGACAGGCCGCCGCGCACGAAGCCTACCAATACACTGGCGAATGCCACCAGGCGGCGGGACATACCGCCCTCGGCCATGATCGCACCGGCCAGGACGAAGAAGGGGATGGCCAGCAGCGAGAACTTGTTCACACCGCCCGTTACCTGGATCATCATGGCCTGGAACGGAATATCGATCCACCACGCCCCGATCAGGGCGGCAGCGCCCAGCGCGTAGGCGACCGGCATGCCGATCAGGATCAACAGCAAAAAACTGCCCAACAGAATCAGAGCGTCCATTAAGCGGCACCTTCGTTTTCTTCAACCAAGTCGAACTGCACGACCCGACGCTGGCTCTGATCACCCAGCAAGAGTTTTTCCAGCACAAAAATCAACGTCAGGAAGCCACCGATCGGTATCGGCATGTACGTGATGCCGACGCGCAGGGTAGGGATGGCGCTCATGAATTGATTCCAAGTGGTCATGCACAGCTTGGTGCCCCACACGGTCATGAAAATGCACACGGCTGCCATCAACAGCTGAGAGACAACCGACGCGGCGGTTTTCAGGTGCGGCGGCATGCGAGAGGTAACCATGTCGACGGCCATATGCGAGCCGGAGCGGTAGCTGGCGGCGGCACCGATGAAGGTGAACACGATCATGAGTAGAATCGCGGTAGGTTCCGGCCAGCTCGAGCCTGAGCCAAGCACGTAGCGGGCAAACACCCCCCAGGGGATCATCAGCGCAACGGCAAGGACAGAAAGGCCGGCCACCCAGATGCACGTCATGTAGATTTTATCGTTGATACGCAGCAGCAAATTCTTCATCGGGTTTCACCGTAACCAGGCGCGCCCATAACATCCGGCGCGCAGGGCCTTTTTCATGGATACAGATTGAGGGGGGCTTACTGCACGGCTTCGATTTTCTTGATCAGGTCGGCATACGGCGCGCCGTACTTGGCCCGGATCGGCGCGGTGGCGTCGTAGAAGGGTTTCTTGTCGACGGTGATGAACTCGACGCCGGCGGCCTTGAGTTTTTCTTCACTGGCGGCGGACTTCTTGTCCCACAGCACACGCTCTTCGGCCTGGGCGGCCTTGGCGGCTTTTTTCACCATGTCCTGCTGCTCTGGCGTGAGTTTGTTCCAAGTGATTTTCGACATCACGATCGGCTCTGGCAGGATCAGGTGTCCGGTGAGGCTGTAGTACTTGGCGTTTTGGTAGTGGTTGTGTTCGAGCAGGGTCGGCGGGTTGTTTTCCGCACCGTCGATCACGCCGGTCTGCAGGGCGCTGAAGATTTCTCCGGTGTCCATCGCGATACCGTTGGCGCCCATGGCGTTCATCATCTCGATGAACATCGGATTACCTTGCACGCGGATTTTCATACCCTTGAGATCTTCGAGCTTGCGCACCGGTTTCTTGGTGTAGAGGTTGCGCGTGCCGCCGTCCATCCAGGCCAGGGCCACCAGGCCGAATTCAGAGTTGGTGATGCGGTCGAGGATCTCATCGCCCACCGCTCCGTCGATAACGGCGCGCATGTGCGCCTGGTCACGAAAGATGAACGGCATGTTGAACACGTTCACGTCCGGCACCACTGGGCCGACGATGCCGAGGCTGACACGGGACATCTGGATCGCACCGGCCTGCATTTGCTCGATGACTTCTTTTTCCGAACCCAAGACGCCGCCCGGGAAGTATTTGAATTTCAGTTCGCCGTTGCTTTCCTTGGTCAGGGTTTCACCCATGTGTTCCTCGGCGACCACGGTCGGGTAGCCCTTTGGGTGGATGTCGGCGATCTTGAGGTCGAGGGCCTGTGCCGCCTGGGCCAGGAAGGCCAGGGGGAGGGCTGCGATCAGAAGCGTACGTTTGAAATTCATGGTCCATCTCCAGTTTGTTGTTTTTTTTATGGCTCATTCAGCAAAGCGGTGCAGCAGATTATTTCGCGGCGTGTTTCAGCCCTCCAAAAGCGGGTTCGGCCAGGCCCTTGACGCCGGGCTTGAGGGCGAACACGCCACCGGCCAGGGACTGTGGGTCGTTGTCGTCGCCGGGGCGGATCGAGGTGACGAAAAGGGTGTCCAGGCGGCTGCCGCCAAAGGCGCACATGGTGGGTTTTTTCACCGGCACTTCCAGCGAACGGTCGAGACGTCCATCGGGGGTGAAACGGTGAATCAGCCCGGCGTCGTTGGCGCAGATCCAGTAGCAACCGTCGGCGTCGACTGCCGCGCCGTCCGGGCGACCGGCCAGGGGCAGCATGTCGACGAACAGCCGCCGGTTGGACGGCGTGCCGCTGTCGATGTCGTAATCGAAAGCCCAGATCTGCTGGACCAATGGGTGTGAATCGGAGAGGTACATCGTCCGCCCATCCGGGCTGAATCCCAGGCCGTTGGGCACGATGAAACCGCTCAGTTGCGCCTCGACCGGGCTGCGTTGCCCGGCTTCATAGCGGTACATCCGGCCTTCGTCGACGTTGGCGGCCATGTTCAGCACCATGCTGCCGGCCCAGAAACGGCCCTGGCGGTCGCAACGGCCATCGTTGAGGCGCATGTCGGCGCGGCTGTGCTCGACGCTCCCACAGCGTTCGCTGTCCAGGCTGCCGTCGTCATGGGGGTGCAGGCGGAAGAAACCGCTTTCCATGCCCGCGACCCAGCCGCCGTCCTGGTGACGGGCAATGCAGGCAAGCATTTCGGGGGCCTCCCAGCCCTGGATTTTTCCGCTGCTGGCATTCCAGCGTTGCAGGCCACCGCTGGGGATGTTCACCCAATACAGGGCGTTTTCCTCGGGGACCCACACCGGGCTCTCCCCGACGGCGTTGCGTGCATCGACAATCAATTCGGCTTGCATGGTGGTTCCTTTGTCCGTCCGTATCCCATGGAAACAGGCCAATCAGTCGTCGAACGGGCCGGCTGCGACGAAGGCACCGCCCTGGTAGATCCTGGCCGGGTCATCGGCGGCCGGCATTGGCTGGGCCTCGATCTTGTCGCGGAAAATCTCGGAAGTGTCCTTGGGTTGGTAACCCAGGTGCGCGGCGTGGCTGTTGTCCCACCAGACGTCGCGGTTGGCAGACACGCCGTAGACCACGGTGTGGCCGACCTTTGGCGTGTAGAGCGAGCATTCGATCAGTTGGGTGAGGTCGTCGAAGCTCAGCCAGGTGCTCATCATCCGGCGGTTCTGTGGCTCGGCGAACGAGGAGCCGATGCGGATGCTCACGGTCTCGATGCCGTAGCGATCGAAGTAGAAACTGGCGACGTCTTCGCCGTAGGACTTGGACAGGCCGTAGTAGCCATCCGGGCGGCGCGGGGAGAGGGCGTCGAGGGCTTCGTCCTGCTTGTAGAAGCCGATGACGTGGTTGGAGCTGGCGAAGATCACGCGCTTGACGCCATGCTTGCGGGCGGCTTCATAGATGTGGAACACGCCACTGATGTTGGCGCCCAGGATTTCTTCGAACGGGCGCTCCACCGAAACACCCCCGAAATGCAGGATGGCGTCGACGCCTTCCACCAAACGGTGCACGGCCTGTTTATCGGACAGGTCGCACGGCACCACTTCTTCGCTTTCATCGATGGCCGGGGCCATGTTGGCGATATCCGACAGCCGGATATGACGGGCGAAAGGCTTGAGGCGCTCGCGCAGGACTTTGCCCAGGCCGCCGGCGGCGCCGGTCAGCAGCAGGCGATTGAGGGGTTGGCGAATCGGTGTCGTCGTCATGGCATTACCTGAGCAAACAGTGAGTGATATCCGTTGTATAGGCCATATGACCGCGGGCAAAGGGTGACCTTTGCTTGTGGGAGCGAGCCTGCTTGCGAAGGCGCCAGCCCAGCCGCCCCCTCACCAGCAGGCCCACCCAACCGCCTTACAACAAACTGATCGGATAGCTGATGAAAATACGGTTCTCATCGAATTCGTTGGTGCTGTAATCCCGACGCATCGTCGAGTTACGCCACTTCACGTTGAGGCTTTTCAACGCGCCACTCTGCACGGTGTAGGCCAGCTCACTTTCCCGGCCCCATTCCTTGCCATCGTCGACCGTGGCGGTGTGCACGTTGTCACCGCTGATGTAGCGGTTCATCAGGGTCAGGCCCGGCACGCCGACCGCGGCGAAGTTGAAGTCGTGGCGCAGTTGCCAGGATTTTTCCTT
>NZ_FMXV01000074.1:0-1147 GCF_900104425.1 Pseudomonas sp. NFACC13-1
TGGGAGATCAACGTCCACCGCGAGGCGGCCTGCCAACCGGCCTGGTTCTCACGGTCGTACTCCGATCCAATTGTGGGAGCGAGCTTGCTCGCGATAGCGGCCTGACAGCCGACTAGGATTTGTGGGGTGGTCGGAGATTTTGATCGTTCCCCCGGCCTTCTGAAAATCTCGTAGGAACTCCCCCTTTGTGACGAGGGGATTTATCCCCGCTGGGCTGCGAAGCAGCCCCCTCTTTTTGTCAGACCATCCTCATACCCAGGATTTACGGCGGCTGCGCCACCGAGCAGGAGCAAGCTCCCTCGCCACGGGGGTTGTGGGCGTCCTACAGGTCGGTTGTTGCCTCAAAAATCCCCTTCTATAGTTTGGTTCACCTGCTGGCTTTGGTCGGTGGGAGGGTTTCGCAGCCCTGGTGAGTTAGAATCACAACCGTCAAAAAAATCGGCATAGGCATACGCACCTACGTTCGGCTTTTCATGGCGGCTGTGTGTGGGAGATCTTCGGGTCTGCCGAGTCCTAACTCCTCGGTCTGCGAACCCGCACATGGCTGCCACCCAATTGTTTCGCAGCAAAACGGTGGCAAATTTTCTCTTGAGTTAGGGATTTACTATGTCTACCGAACAATCGTTCCGCCGCTTCACCCCGCTAACCCCAATCGCCACCACCCACCCCGTCCTGTTCATCGATAAAACCGCCCCACTGCCCGAACTCCACGCCTGCGCCAGCGAACGCCTGCATGCCACCCTCGACTACCTGACGCTGATGGCCTGCACCACACTGCGCGATTCGGCCGAGACCGACATCAACACCATCACCAACATCGCCCGGATCATGGTCCAGGATGTGGCGGATGTTTTTGGAGTGATTGAACAGCGCGGGCTCGAAGGGCAGTAAAGCTTCCTAAGAAGCAAGCTTGCTCAATATCCTCATCGACAGTGACATCGCCTTCGCGAGCAAGCTCGCTCCCACAGGAGGAACGCGGTCCCACCCAAACCAGGTCGGCTATAAGGCCGCCTCGCAGTGGACGTTGATCTCGGGCGCCCCGTTAACCACGATGGCCGAACGCAGGTATTGCGCAGTGGGCATCCCGGCATGGATGCCGGGATAGCCGCGCTGGGCCATGGATGGCCCTTCGCGGCGGCCCACGGAG
>NZ_FMXV01000061.1:0-5519 GCF_900104425.1 Pseudomonas sp. NFACC13-1
CCAACCGTTGCCGCCTGCGCCAGCACCACCGCCGGAGCGCTATCCGCCAGCATGTAGGCAATCCGATCCGCCGGATACGCCGGATCCAGCGGCACATAACCGCCGCCCGCCTTCAAGATCGCCAGCAAGCCCACCACCATGTCGAGACCACGCTCGACACAGATCGCCACCCGCGAATCCGGCCGCACACCCTGCCCGCGCAGATAATGCGCCAGCCGGTTGGCCTGCTCGTTCAGCTCGCGATAGCTCAGGCGCTGACCGCCATGCAGCACCGCCAATGCATCCGGCGTGCGCTGCACCTGTTCCTCGAACAACCCATGGATGGTCTGTTCCAGTGGGTACTGTGCTTGCGTGGCATTGAAACATTCCAGCTGGCGACGTTCGGCATCGTCCGGCAGCACGATGTCGCTGATGGCGACGCGGGCATCCGCCACCATCGCCCGCAACATGCGTTCCAGATAGCCGAGGTAACGCTCCATGGTCGCCTGGTCGAACAACGCCGTGGCGTACTCCAGGGAGCCTGAAATCAGGCCATCTACCTCACCCAGGTTCAGCGACACATCGAATTTCGCGCTATGCCCCGGTGCCTCCACGGTCTCCAGCATCAGTCCTTCCAGGACGAGGTTCTGTTCAACGGCTGCCTGCCAGGACAGCATGGCCTGGAACAACGGGCTGTGGGACAGGCTGCGCATCGGCTTGACCCGCTCCACCACTTGCTCGAACGGCAGGTCCTGATGGGCCTGGGCGCTCAACGTCTGTGCTTTAACCCGTTGCAGCAACGTTTCGACGTTCGGCCCCCCGGACACATCAATGGGCACGGCCAGGGTGTTGACGAAGAACCCGATCAGTTCCTCGACCTCCACGCGCCGACGGTTGGCCGTCGGCGAGCCGATGACGATCGTATCCTGCCCCGAGAGGCGGCCAAGCACCGCCGCCCAACCGGCCAGCACCGTCATGTACAAAGTCGTACCGTGGCGCTGGCTCAACGCCTTGAGATCGGCCGTCAGCACCCCATCGAAGAGCACCGGCAAACGCGCTCCGGCATAGTCCTGCTGCGCGGGTCGCGGACGGTCTACAGGCAAGGTCAATAAAGGCGGTACATCCGCCAGTGTCCGTTGCCAGTAGGCATTCTGCTCACTCAACACATCGCCGCTCAGCCAGCGGCGCTGCCAGACGGCATAGTCCGCATATTGGATCGGCAGCGGCGGCAACGGATCGGCCGCGCCATGCAGGCAGGCCTGGTAGAGCCTCCCCAACTCACGGACCAGCACATCCATCGACCAACCATCCGAGACGATGTGGTGCAGAGTCACCAGCAGAACATGCGTCTCGTCCGCCAGCCGCACGAGGCGACCGCGGATCAAGGGGCCCTGTCGCAGATCGAACGGCGCCCGCGCCTCGTCCGCGGCCAACCGGGCCAGTTCGCCTTCGGCGTCGGTATGCAGGGACAGGTCATGGAACGTCAAGGCAAAGCCGGCCCCTTCGACGGCGATGCACTGCACCACCTCACCGTCGACCTTGTCGAACGTGGTACGTAACGCTTCGTGACGCGCTACGATCCGGTCCAATGCCCCATGCAGGGCTTGCGGTGACAGCCGGCCCTTGAGACGCAAGCCACCGCAGATGTGATAAGCCGCGCTGCCGTCCATCTGCGCCAGGAACCACAGGCGCTGCTGTGCGAACGACAGGGGCAACGCACTGTTGCGCGGTACCGCCTCGATGGGCGGCAACGTGCTTGCCGACGCTTGGGAGGCCCAGGCTGACAATCCCATCAATCCGGAGTTGGCAAACAGTTCCGCCAGGGTCAGCTCCACGCCCAGTTGCTGGCGCACCTGAGACATCAATCGCACGGCCAACAACGAATGCCCGCCCAGCTCAAAGAAATCGTCATGACGACCGATCTGCTCCACGCCCAGCAACTGACGCCAGATATCGGCGATGCGCATTTCCATGTCGCCCCGTGGCGACTCATGGTCGCGGCTCGAATAGGCCGCGCTGTCCGGGGCGGGGAGCGCTCGGCGATCAAGCTTGCCATTGGCTGTCAAGGGCAGCGCGTCGAGGCGCACATAGGCCGACGGCACCATGTGCCGGGGCAAGTGCACCTGCAATTGCGCACGCAAGTTGTCGGCCGTCAGGGCCGGGTATTCGCCCTCGTGTAACGTGTAATAGGCCACCAGACGCTTGTCATCCGGTGTGTCACCAGCCGCGATGACCACAGCCTCGCGCACACCGGCACAATCGCTGAGCCTGGATTCGATTTCACCCAGTTCAATGCGCAAGCCGCGTATTTTCAGCTGACCATCATTGCGTCCCAGGTATTCGATATTGCCGTCCGGCAAATAACGTCCAAGGTCACCGGTACGGTACATCCTTGCGCCTTGCACAGGGTCGAATGGGTCTTGCACGAAACGCTCGGCGGTCAGCTCGGCACGGTTCAAGTAGCCTCGCGCAACCCCTGCGCCCCCGATATAAAGCTCACCCGTCGCACCGACCGGAACCGGTTGCAAGTGTGCATCGAGCAGGTAGATCCGTGTGTTGCCCACCGGCTTGCCGATATGCAACACCGCCTGGGAGGCGTCGATCCGGCCCGAGGTGGCGACCACCGTGGTTTCCGTGGGGCCATAGTTGTTGATCAGCGTAAAGCGTGGGTCGGCGGGCAGTCGGCGCAGACGGTCACCGCCGATCAGCAGCGTACGCAACCGATCGTGGCTGAGGTTGCCGCCGAAGGCGTACTCGGCAATCGGCGTAGGCAGGAAGCACACATCCAGCGCCTGGGCCTGCCACCAATCCAGCAGTGCGTCGACATCCTCGCTGCCGGCATGGGCCGGTGGCAGCAACAGCGTGGCCCCGGCGCACAGGGCGGGCCAGATCTCCCAGGCCGCGGCGTCGAAACCGAAGCCAGCAACGCTGGACGTGCGGCTGCCGCGCACCAGTTCGAAGGACTGACAATGCCACCCCACCAGGTTGTTGAGGTTGCGATGCTCGACCATCACCCCTTTGGGCAGACCAGTCGACCCCGAGGTGTAGATCACATAGACCAGATGACTCGGCTCCAGGCCCGGCACCTGAGGGTTGACATCGCCGCCGTCCGGGCTGATCTCGTGCTCAATATCAATCACCGGCACCGATGCATCGACCATGAGGCCGCCGGTAGCCAGTTGCACCAGGACCGCCGCCGGGGCGCTGTCTTGCAGCATGTAGGCAATGCGCTCGGCCGGATAGGCCGGGTCTATCGGCACGTAACCCGCCCCGGACTTCAGGATGCCCAGCAACCCGACGATCATCTCCAGGCTGCGCTCGACACAGATCGCCACGCGGTCATCCGGGCGCACACCCAGCGCCAGCAGATGATGAGCAACCTGGTTCGCCCGGGTGTTGAGTTCGCCGTAGCTCAGTGACCGGCCTTCATACACCACCGCCGTCGCCTCAGGCTGCATGGTGGCCTGGTCTTCGACCTGGCGATGAATCAGCGCCTGTCCGGCATACACCGCGCTCGTGGCGTTCCAAGTCTCGATCAACTGTCGACGCTCGGCCCGGGGCAGGATGTCCAGGCTGTGCAAAGGCGCCTGCGGTGCTTGCTCCAACGCATCAACCAGGCTTTCCAATGCCACCTGCATATAGCCACAGATGCGCTGGGCGCCGATAGGGGATTGGACTTGCGCCGTGAGGCTGAACCCCTCGCCCAGGTCGTCCACTGAGAGCGTCAGCGGGTAGTTGGTGCGTTCCTCGCCTCCCAGGGCTTCGATCCCCTGCCAGGCTGATGACGATTGCAGTGCGAGGGGTTCGGCCACCGTATGCCGGTAGTTGAGTAATGCGCTGAATAGCGGTGTGGGCGCGGCCACGCCACTGCAACGTTGAGCCAGTGCCAGGGAAGCGTGCTCATGCCCCAACAAACCGGACAACCGTTCATGGGTCGCCAACACGCCGTCACGCACACTGAGTGCCCCCAGTCGCACGCCGATTGGCAAGGTATTGATAAACATGCCCAGTGCTCGGTCGGCGCCTTCGCCGCCCTGCATCCGGCCCATCAATACCGTACCGAACACGACGTCTTCACGGCCCGATACCCGGCCCAGCACCTGAGCCCAGGCCAGATGATGCAGACTGGCCGCACTCACGCCCAACTGGCGCGCCTGCCTGCGCAGGCGTTGGCTCAGATCGGGGGTGATGCCCTGACTGGCTTCTTCGACGCTACTGCCGTCGCCACGCAGATCCTGTAAACCGAACGGCAGCGTCGGTTCATCGATAGCGCCGAGCATCTCGCGGAAAAACGCTTCATGCGCCTTCGGACTGACGCCCAGGCGAGCCTGGGCCACATAATTGCGGTACGGCACCGCATCGCCCATCTGGTCGGTCTGTCCGAGCAAATGAGCCTGCATTTCATGGCGAACCACTTCCAGCGCCGTGTGATCGAGCGCCATGTGATGGAACAGCAGTGTCGCCACCCAACGCCGGTTTACCGCATCCTCGGCAAAGCGGATACGCATCAGCGGAGCCTGGCGGATGTCCAGGCGCGCATCGAAGTCTGCCTGCAGTCGGCCGGCGACATCGCCGTTCTCATGGCGCAACGCCACTTGTTCGACACCCAGCACGGCCTTGCGCCAGACCACTTGCACCGGTTCATCGAGGCCGTCCCAGGCCATGGATGTACGCAGGATGTCGTGACGATCGATCACGCCCTGCAGGGCCTGGGTGAAATCATCGAGGCGTTTGCGGCTATCGAAGGCAAACTGCGCCTGTAATACGTAGGGGTCGCCCTGCTCAGCGGCGAAATGGTGATAAAGGATGCCTTCCTGCAAGGGTGCCAGCGGATAGATGTCTTGCACATTACCCACGCCACCCGGCACGCTCGCCACGATGCGGTCGATAGCCTCCTGGGTCAGTGTCACCAGCGGCAGCAAATCGGGAGTGATGCGTTGACAATCCGGCGCGATCAGGTTCGCCGGAACCTGAATCTCGCGGCCATCATGACTGCCGACCGCAGCCGCCAGCGCGGCCAGGGTGGGCTGGCTGAACAGAATGCGCACATCGGCGCTCAGGTTGACCTGGCGCATCCGCTCGATCAGGCTGACGGCCAGCAGCGAATGACCGCCCAGCTCGAAGAAGTGGTCGTGACGGCCGACCTGTTGCAGGCCCAGCAGGTCCTGCCAGATCTGTGCCAGGGCGATTTCGGTCTCACCTTGTGGAGCTTCGTAGCCGCGGGTGATGACCGAATCCAGGTCTGGGGCCGGCAAGGCCTTGCGATCGAGCTTGCCATTGGGGGTCAGCGGCATGGCGTCGAGACGCACATAGGCCACGGGCACCATGTATTCCGGCAATTGCCCTTGCAGGTAGCTGCGCAGGGTCTCTATGTCCACCGTTTCTGACTGGGTGAAATAGGCCACCAGGCGCTTGTCACCCGGAACGTCTTCACGGGCCAGCACCACCGCCTCTTTCACGACGTCATGTTGGGCGAGCTTGGCTTCGATCTCGCCCAGTTCGATGCGGAAACCACGGATCTTCACCTGGTCGTCGTTGCG
>NZ_FMXV01000050.1:0-16186 GCF_900104425.1 Pseudomonas sp. NFACC13-1
CCTACCTGACGGGACAGCAGGATGTGCTCACGGGTTTGTGGCATCGGACCATCAGCGGCCGAGCAAACCAGGATCGCGCCGTCCATCTGGGCAGCACCGGTGATCATGTTTTTTACGTAGTCGGCGTGACCTGGGCAGTCAACGTGTGCGTAGTGACGCACGGCCGAATCGTATTCAACGTGAGCGGTGTTGATGGTGATACCGCGAGCTTTCTCTTCCGGGGCGCTGTCGATCTTGTCGAAGTCAACCTTGGCCGAACCGAAAACTTCGGAGCAGACACGGGTCAGAGCAGCGGTCAGCGTGGTTTTACCGTGGTCAACGTGACCGATGGTGCCAACGTTGACGTGCGGTTTGTTCCGTTCAAATTTTTCTTTAGCCACGACAATTAACTCCTAGCTTAAAGGGGCTGAATCAGCCTTGCTTTTTGGTAACAGTCTCGACGATATGCGACGGAGCTGTATTGTATTTTTTGAATTCCATAGAGTAGCTTGCGCGACCCTGAGACATGGAACGAACGTCGGTTGCGTAACCGAACATCTCGCCCAACGGCACCTCGGCACGAATCACTTTGCCGGAAACCGTATCTTCCATACCCAGAATCATGCCACGACGACGGTTAAGGTCGCCCATGACATCACCCATGTAGTCTTCAGGCGTAACGACTTCCACCGCCATGATCGGCTCAAGCAACTCACCACCACCCTTCTGGGCCAGCTGCTTGGTTGCCATGGAGGCAGCCACCTTAAACGCCATCTCGTTGGAGTCGACGTCATGGTAAGAACCATCGAACACAGTCGCCTTCAGGCCGATCAGCGGATAGCCGGCGACAACGCCGTTCTTCATCTGCTCTTCGATACCCTTCTGGATCGCCGGGATGTATTCCTTAGGAACCACACCACCTACGACTTCGTTCAGGAATTGCAGACCTTCCTGACCTTCGTCAGCCGGTGCAAAACGGATCCAGCAGTGACCGAACTGGCCACGACCGCCGGACTGGCGAACGAACTTGCCTTCGATTTCACAGCTCTTCGTGATGCGCTCACGATAGGAAACCTGAGGCTTACCGATGTTGGCTTCGACGTTGAACTCACGGCGCATCCGGTCAACCAGGATGTCCAGGTGCAACTCGCCCATGCCGGAGATGATCGTTTGACCAGTCTCTTCATCAGTCTTGACGCGGAAAGACGGGTCTTCCTGAGCAAGCTTGCCCAGAGCGATACCCATTTTTTCCTGGTCGTCCTTGGTCTTAGGCTCAACGGCAACCGAAATAACCGGCTCCGGGAAGTCCATGCGAACCAGGATGATTGGCTTGTCAGCGTTGCACAAAGTTTCACCGGTGGTGACGTCCTTCATGCCGATCAAGGCCGCGATGTCGCCAGCGCGTACTTCCTTGATTTCTTCACGGGCGTTTGCGTGCATCTGCACCATACGACCCACACGCTCTTTCTTGCCTTTTACCGAGTTGATCACGCCGTCGCCGGAGGCCAACACGCCCGAGTAAACCCGAACAAAGGTCAAGGTACCCACGAATGGGTCGGTAGCGATCTTGAACGCCAAAGCCGCGAACGGCTCGTCGTCACTTGCGTGACGCTCCATTTCCTCTTCCTCGTTATCCGGGTTGGAACCCTTGATAGCAGGAATGTCGGTTGGAGCAGGCAGGAAGTCGATAACGGCGTCGAGAACCAGGGGAACACCCTTGTTCTTGAAGGAAGAACCGCAAACAGCCAGAACGATCTCACCAGCGATAGTACGCTGACGCAGAGCGGCCTTGATTTCCTCGTTGGTGAGTTCTTCACCTTCGAGGTACTTGTTCATCAGCTCTTCGCTGGCTTCGGCCGCAGCCTCAACCATATTGCTGCGCCATTGCTCGGCTTCTTCCAACAGTTCGGCAGGAATATCCTTGCGAACAGGGACCATGCCCTTGTCGGAATCGTTCCAGTAGACAGCTTGCATGTTGATCAGATCGATCTGACCCTGGAAGTTGTCTTCGGAACCGATAGCCAGCTGGATCGGCACTGGAGTGTGACCCAGGCGCTGCTTGATCTGAGCGATCACGCGCAGGAAGTTGGCACCAGCACGGTCCATCTTGTTTACGTAAACAAGACGTGGAACGCCGTATTTGTTGGCCTGACGCCATACGGTTTCCGACTGAGGCTCAACACCCGAAGTACCACAGAACACAACGACAGCGCCGTCGAGTACACGCAGGGAACGTTCAACTTCGATGGTGAAGTCTACGTGGCCCGGGGTATCGATAACGTTGAAGCGGTGCTCGTGCGGGTACTGCTTCTCGGAACCTTTCCAGAAGGCGGTGATAGCAGCAGAAGTAATGGTAATACCACGCTCCTGCTCCTGCACCATCCAGTCTGTGGTCGCGGCGCCGTCATGCACCTCGCCCATTTTGTGACTCTTGCCGGTGTAAAAAAGGACGCGCTCGGTGGTGGTGGTTTTACCAGCATCCACGTGAGCAACGATACCGATGTTACGGTAGCGGTTAATCGGTGTAGTACGAGCCATAAAGCCCTCGCAAATTGAGTGACGCTAAAATTAGAAGCGGTAGTGCGAGAAAGCCTTGTTGGCTTCAGCCATACGGTGCACGTCTTCACGCTTCTTAACTGCAGCACCTTTACCTTCAGCAGCGTCCAACAGTTCACCAGCCAAACGCAGAGCCATGGACTTCTCGCCGCGCTTGCGGGCGAAGTCTACCAGCCAGCGCATTGCCAGGGCGTTACGACGGGACGGACGAACTTCGACCGGAACCTGGTAAGTAGCACCGCCTACACGGCGCGACTTCACTTCGACCAGCGGAGCGATGGCGTCGAGAGCTTTCTCGAAGATTTCCAGGGGATCGCTGTTCTTGCGTTCCTTAACTTTGTCCAGTGCGCCATAAACGATACGCTCGGCAACGGCTTTCTTGCCGCTTTCCATTACGTGGTTCATGAACTTGGCGAGAATCTGGCTTCCGTATTTCGGATCGTCCAGAATCTCACGTTTGGCTGCTACGCGACGTCTTGGCATTGATAAGCCCTCAAACGGTCTTCAGGTTAGCCCGGGACAGCGGATGCGTGCCCGACCTTACTCTTATCGACTCAATAAAATTAAAAACTGCTAAACGGCCGATTATTTCGGACGCTTGGTACCGTACTTCGAACGACCTTGGTTACGACCTTTAACGCCGGAAGTATCCAAAGAGCCGCGAACGGTGTGGTAACGAACACCTGGCAAGTCTTTTACACGACCGCCGCGGATCAGGACCACGCTGTGTTCTTGCAGGTTGTGGCCTTCACCGCCGATGTACGAGGAAACCTCGAAACCGTTGGTCAGACGCACACGGCATACTTTACGCAGTGCCGAGTTAGGTTTTTTCGGCGTGGTGGTATACACACGGGTGCATACGCCACGACGTTGCGGGCAGTTCTGCAGCGCAGGCACGTCGGATTTCTCGACGATACGCTTACGCGGCTGACGTACCAGCTGGTTGATAGTTGCCATCTACTAGCTCCACTGTTGTCTTGCGACGCTATTGTCTTACAAGAAAAGCAAAATGGCAGGAACGAATTCCCGCCAAATTTAGGGGATCAAGAGTCTAAAGAGGATCTTGTCCCCAGTCAAGGCAAGGCCCCGACCTCCCCGCCCGCCGGATCTCGACAATTTGTCTCGATCCGCCGAACGGGGCGACCAGGGCCAGGCACTCAATTACCGCAGAACTCAGTTACCACTCGAGTTCAGTGCTTCGGTCAGTGCAGCTTCCACTTCACTGGCGCTTACGCGCAACGGCTTGTCGGCATCACGGCGACGCTTGCGCTCGCTGTGATAGGCCAAACCGGTACCGGCCGGGATCAGACGACCCACGACCACGTTTTCTTTCAGGCCGCGCAGGTAATCGCGCTTGCCGGTTACCGCCGCTTCGGTCAGTACACGGGTGGTTTCCTGGAAGGAAGCCGCCGAGATGAACGATTCGGTGGACAACGACGCCTTGGTGATACCCAGCAGCACGCGAGTGAACTTGGAGACAAACTTGTCTTCGGTCGCCAGGCGCTCGTTTTCCACCAGTACGTGAGTCAGTTCCATCTGGTCGCCCTTGATGAAACTCGAGTCGCCGGATTCAGCGATTTCGACCTTACGCAGCATCTGACGCAGGATGGTTTCGATGTGCTTGTCGTTGATCTTCACGCCTTGCAGACGGTAAACGTCCTGGATCTCGTTCACGATGTACTTGGCCAGCGCACTCACACCCAGCAGACGCAGGATGTCGTGTGGATCGCTCGGGCCGTCCGAGATAACTTCGCCGCGGTTTACCTGTTCGCCTTCGAAGACGTTCAGGTGACGCCACTTCGGAATCAGCTCTTCGTACGGATCGCTACCGTCGTTCGGTGTAATGACCAGGCGGCGCTTGCCCTTGGTCTCTTTACCGAACGCGATGGTGCCGCTGACTTCAGCCAGAATCGAGGCTTCTTTCGGACGACGGGCTTCGAACAAGTCGGCAACACGCGGCAGACCACCGGTGATGTCGCGGGTTTTCGAAGTTTCCTGCGGGATACGGGCGATAACATCACCGATCGCGATCCGCGCACCGTCCGCAACGCCGACCAGGGCGTTGGCCGGCAGGAAGTACTGAGCGATTACGTCAGTGCCTGGCAGCAACAGATCCTTGCCGTTGTCGTCGACCATCTTCACGGCCGGACGGATGTCCTTGCCGGCAGCTGGACGATCTTTCGCGTCGAGTACTTCAATGTTGGTCATACCGGTCAATTCGTCGGTCTGACGCTTGATCGTGATGCCTTCTTCCATGCCCACGTAGGTCACGGTACCTTTCATCTCGGTCACGATCGGGTGGGTGTGCGGGTCCCACTTGGCCACGATGGCGCCAGCGTCGACCTTGTCACCTTCCTTGACCGAAATCACAGCACCGTACGGCAGCTTGTAGCGCTCGCGCTCGCGACCGAAGTCGTCAGCGATGGCCAGCTCACCGGAACGCGACACAGCCACCAGGTGACCGTCAACGCGCTCTACGTGCTTGAGGTTGTGCAGACGGACAGTACCGCCATTCTTCACCTGGACGCTGTCGGCAGCGGAGGTCCGGCTTGCCGCACCACCGATGTGGAACGTACGCATCGTCAGCTGGGTACCCGGCTCACCGATGGACTGGGCAGCGATAACGCCGACCGCTTCACCGATGTTCACCTGGTGACCACGTGCCAGGTCGCGACCGTAGCACTTGGCGCAGATGCCATAGCGGGTTTCGCAGCTGATCGGCGAACGTACGATCACTTCGTCGATGCTGTTGAGTTCGATGAACTCGACCCACTTCTCGTCAACCAGGGTGCCGGCAGGAACGATCACGTCCTCGGTACCCGGCTTGAATACGTCACGGGCGATGACACGACCCAATACGCGTTCACCCAACGGCTCTACAACGTCACCGCCTTCAATGTGCGGCGTCATGACCAGGCCATGTTCGGTGCCGCAATCGATCTCGGTCACGACCAGATCCTGGGCAACGTCTACCAGACGACGAGTCAGGTAACCGGAGTTCGCCGTTTTCAACGCAGTATCCGCAAGACCCTTACGAGCACCGTGAGTGGAGATGAAGTACTGGAGTACGCTCAAGCCTTCACGGAAGTTCGCGGTAATCGGGGTCTCGATGATGGAGCCGTCCGGCTTGGCCATCAGGCCACGCATACCAGCGAGCTGACGGATCTGCGCAGCAGAACCCCGTGCGCCCGAGTCGGCCATCATGTACATCGAGTTGAACGATTCCTGGTCGACTTCGTTGCCATGACGGTCGATGACTTTCTCTTTCGAGAGGTTGGCCATCATCGCCTTGGAGACTTCGTCGTTCGCCTTGGACCAGAGGTCGATCACCTTGTTGTACTTCTCGCCCTGGGTTACCAGGCCGGAGGCGTACTGGCTTTCGATCTCTTTCACTTCTTCGGTGGCAGCACCGATGATGCGGGCTTTTTCATCCGGGATAACGAAGTCGTTAACGCCGATGGAAACGCCGGAAATGGTCGAATAGGCAAAACCGGTGTACATCAACTGGTCAGCGAAGATCACGGTCTCTTTCAGACCCACCACGCGGTAGCACTGGTTGATCAGCTTGGAGATCGCCTTTTTCTTCATCGGCAGGTTGACGACGTCGAAGGACAGGCCTTTTGGCACAACCTGGAACAACAGCGCACGGCCGACGGTGGTGTCGACGATACGGGTGTTGGTCACGCTGCCGCCATCACGATCGTTCACGGTCTCGTTGATCCGCACTTTGACCTTGGCATGCAGTGCGGCTTCGCCAGCACGGAACACACGGTCAACTTCCTGCAGATCCGCGAACACACGACCTTCGCCCTTGGCGTTGATCGCTTCACGAGTCATGTAGTACAGACCCAATACAACGTCCTGCGACGGAACGATGATTGGCTCACCGTTGGCTGGCGACAGGATGTTGTTGGTCGACATCATCAACGCGCGCGCTTCGAGCTGGGCTTCCAGCGTCAGCGGCACGTGCACGGCCATTTGGTCGCCGTCGAAGTCGGCGTTGTACGCAGCACAGACCAGCGGGTGCAGCTGGATAGCCTTACCTTCGATCAGTACCGGTTCAAACGCCTGGATACCCAGACGGTGAAGGGTCGGTGCACGGTTGAGCAGCACTGGGTGTTCGCGAATCACTTCGGCGAGAACGTCCCAGACCTCTGGCAGCTCGCGCTCGACCATCTTCTTGGCCGCCTTGATGGTGGTAGCGAGACCACGCATTTCCAGCTTGCCGAAAATGAACGGCTTGAACAGCTCCAGGGCCATCTTCTTGGGCAGACCGCACTGGTGCAGACGCAGGGTCGGGCCTACGGTAATAACCGAACGACCGGAGTAGTCGACACGCTTACCGAGCAAGTTCTGACGGAAACGGCCCTGCTTACCCTTGATCATGTCAGCCAGGGACTTCAGAGGACGCTTGTTGGAACCGGTGATAGCGCGGCCACGACGACCGTTGTCGAGCAATGCGTCGACCGCTTCCTGCAACATACGCTTTTCGTTGCGCACGATGATGTCCGGAGCGGACAGGTCGAGCAGGCGCTTCAAGCGGTTGTTACGGTTGATCACTCGACGATACAGATCGTTGAGGTCGGAAGTCGCGAAGCGACCGCCATCGAGGGGAACCAGTGGACGCAGGTCTGGCGGCAGTACCGGCAGAACGGTCAGCACCATCCACTCTGGCAGGTTGCCGGAACCCTGGAAGGCTTCCATCAACTTCAGACGCTTGGACAGTTTCTTGATCTTGGTTTCGGAGTTGGTTTGCGGAATTTCTTCACGCAGGCGGCCAATCTCGTGCTCCAGGTCGATAGCGTGCAGCAGTTCGCGGACAGCTTCGGCACCCATGCGGGCATCAAAATCGTCACCGAACTCTTCCAGCGCTTCGAAGTACTGCTCGTCGTTCAGCAGCTGACCTTTCTCAAGGGTGGTCATGCCCGGATCGATAACGACATAGCTCTCGAAGTAGAGAACGCGTTCGATATCACGCAGGGTCATGTCCATCAGCAGGCCGATACGGGACGGCAGCGATTTCAGGAACCAGATGTGGGCAACTGGCGAGGCCAGTTCGATGTGGGCCATGCGCTCACGACGAACTTTTGCCAGCGCGACTTCAACGCCGCACTTCTCGCAGATCACACCACGGTGCTTCAAGCGCTTGTACTTACCGCACAGGCACTCGTAATCCTTTACCGGGCCAAAGATCTTGGCGCAGAACAGGCCGTCACGCTCGGGTTTGAACGTACGGTAGTTGATGGTTTCCGGCTTTTTTACTTCACCGAACGACCACGAACGGATCATCTCAGGCGAGGCCAATCCAATACGGATGGCGTCGAACTCTTCGACTTGACCCTGGTTTTTCAGCAAATTCAGTAGGTCTTTCAAGGCCTTTCCTCCTGGCGGAGCAGAGAGCGGGCAAAACAGCCCCGCTCTCGATTCGCGTCACGTGTTATTCGGTTTCCAGATCGATATCGATGCCGAGGGAACGAATTTCCTTGATCAACACGTTGAAAGACTCGGGCATGCCCGGCTCCATACGGTGATCGCCGTCCACGATGTTTTTGTACATCTTGGTCCGGCCGTTCACATCGTCCGACTTCACTGTGAGCATTTCTTGCAGAGTGTATGCAGCACCGTACGCTTCCAGTGCCCAGACCTCCATCTCCCCGAAACGCTGACCACCGAACTGCGCCTTACCACCCAGCGGCTGCTGGGTAACCAGGCTGTAAGAACCGGTAGAACGAGCGTGCATCTTGTCGTCTACCAAGTGGTTCAGCTTCAGCATGTACATGTAGCCAACGGTAACCGGGCGCTCGAACTTGTTGCCGGTACGGCCGTCGAACAGCTGCATCTGGCCGCTTTCCGGCAGGTCTGCCAGTTTCAGCATGGCCTTGATTTCGCTTTCCTTGGCACCGTCGAACACCGGAGTAGCCATTGGAACGCCGCCGCGCAGGTTCTTCGCCAGATCCAGAATTTCCTGGTCGGAGAAGGTGTCCAGCTCTTCGTTGCGTCCGCCGATCTCGTTGTAGATCTCGTGCAGGAACTTACGCAGGTCCGCGACCTTGCGCTGCTCTTCGATCATCCGGTTGATCTTCTCGCCCAAGCCCTTGGCCGCGAGGCCCAGGTGGGTTTCAAGGATCTGACCGACGTTCATACGCGAAGGTACGCCCAACGGGTTGAGGACCACATCGACCGGGGTGCCATTGGCATCGTGCGGCATGTCTTCAACCGGCATGATCACGGAGACCACACCCTTGTTACCGTGACGACCGGCCATCTTGTCGCCCGGTTGGATGCGACGACGGATTGCCAGGTAAACCTTGACGATTTTCAGCACGCCTGGAGCCAGGTCATCGCCTTGCTGCAGCTTGCGCTTCTTGTCTTCGAACTTGTCGTCCAGCAGACGGCGGCGATCAACGATATAGGCCTGGGCCTTCTCGAGCTGCTCGTTCAGAGCATCTTCAGCCATGCGCAGTTTGAACCACTGGCCATGCTCAAGACTGTCGAGGACTTCGTCGGTGATTTCCTGACCTTTCTTCAGGCCCGCGCCGCCTTCGGCTTTGTGGCCGACCAGGGCGGAACGCAGACGCTCGAAAGTTGCGCCTTCGACGATCCGGAACTCTTCGTTCAGGTCCTTGCGGATCTCGTCGAGCTGAGTCTTCTCGATGGACAGTGCACGAGCATCACGCTCAACGCCGTCGCGAGTGAAGACCTGTACGTCGATGACGGTACCTTTGGTGCCGGTAGGCACGCGCAGGGAGGTGTCTTTAACGTCGCTGGCTTTTTCACCGAAGATGGCACGCAGCAGTTTTTCTTCCGGCGTCAGCTGGGTCTCGCCTTTCGGAGTGACCTTGCCCACCAGGATGTCGCCTGCGCCGACTTCGGCACCTACATAAACGATACCGGCTTCGTCCAGCTTGTTCAGTGCGGCTTCACCCACGTTCGGGATGTCCGCTGTGATTTCCTCTGGGCCAAGCTTGGTGTCACGGGCCACACAGGTCAGTTCCTGGATGTGGATCGTGGTGAAGCGGTCTTCCTGAACCACACGCTCGGACAGGCAGATGGAGTCTTCGAAGTTGAAGCCGTTCCATGCCATGAACGCGATGCGCATGTTCTGACCCAACGCCAGTTCACCCATATCGGTGGACGGACCGTCGGCCATGATGTCGCTGCGCTGAACCCGATCACCCTTGCTTACCAGCGGACGCTGGTTGATGCAGGTGTTCTGGTTGGAGCGGGTGTATTTGGTCAGGTTGTAGATGTCGACACCGGCTTCACCAGTTTCAACTTCGTCATCGGCAACACGAACCACGATACGGCTGGCGTCGACGGAATCGATCACGCCACCACGACGCGCCACGACGCAAACGCCGGAGTCACGGGCAACGTTACGCTCCATGCCGGTACCGACCAGCGGCTTGTCGGCACGCAGGGTGGGTACAGCTTGACGCTGCATGTTCGAACCCATCAACGCACGGTTGGCGTCGTCGTGCTCGAGGAACGGGATCAGCGACGCTGCGACCGACACTACCTGCTTCGGCGAGACGTCCATCAAGGTGACGTCTTCCGGCGCCTTGACGGTGAACTCGTTCAGGTGACGAACAGCTACCAGCTCGTCGACCAGGACCTTCTTGTCGTTCATCGTGGCCGAAGCCTGGGCGATCACGTGATCGGCTTCTTCGATGGCGGACAGGAACACGATCTCGTCGGTAACCAGGGCGTCTTTCACCACGCGGTACGGGCTCTCGAGGAAGCCGTACTGGTTGGTGCGCGCATAGGCCGCCAGGGAGTTGATCAGACCGATGTTCGGACCTTCCGGCGTCTCGATCGGGCAGACACGACCGTAGTGAGTCGGGTGTACGTCACGAACTTCGAAGCCTGCACGCTCACGGGTCAGACCGCCCGGGCCGAGTGCGGAGACACGACGCTTGTGGGTGATCTCGGACAGCGGGTTGTTCTGGTCCATGAACTGGGACAGCTGGCTCGAACCGAAGAACTCCTTCACCGCCGCAGCAACAGGCTTGGCGTTGATCAGGTCTTGCGGCATCAGGCCTTCGCTTTCAGCCATCGACAGACGTTCCTTGACCGCACGCTCTACACGCACCAGGCCAACACGGAACTGGTTCTCGGCCATCTCGCCTACACAGCGAACACGACGGTTACCCAGGTGGTCGATGTCATCGACGATGCCTTTGCCGTTACGGATGTCGACCAGGGTCTTGAGGACCGCAACGATGTCGTCCTTGTTCAGCACGCCCGAACCTTCGATCTCGGTACGACCGATACGACGGTTGAACTTCATCCGGCCGACCGCAGACAGGTCATAGCGCTCAGGGCTGAAGAACAGGTTGTTGAACAGGGTCTCGGCCGCATCCTTGGTTGGCGGCTCGCCAGGACGCATCATGCGATAGATCTCGACCAGGGCTTCCAGTTGGTTGCCGGTGGAGTCGATCTTCAGCGTGTCGGAGATGAACGGACCGCAGTCGATGTCGTTGGTGTACAGGGTTTCGATACGAACGACCTGGGCCTTGGCGATTTTCGCCAGGATCTCAGTGGTCAGTTCGGTATTGCACTCTGCAATGATTTCGCCGGTGGCCGGATGCACGATGACCTTGGCCGTGGTGCGACCCAGGACGTAGTCGATCGGCACCTGCAGCTCTTTGATCCCGGCTTTTTCCAGCTGGTTGATGTGGCGAGCGGTGATACGACGACCCTGCTCGACAATAACCTTGCCTTTGTCATCCTGGATATCGAGGACAGCGATTTCACCGCGCAGGCGCTGAGGCACCAGTTCCAGGCTGAGGTTTTCACCTTGCACATGGAAGACGTTGGTGGTGTAGAACGCGTCCAGCACTTCCTCGGTGGTATAGCCGAGCGCGCGCAGCAGTACCGATGCAGGCAGCTTGCGACGACGGTCGATACGCACGAATACGCAGTCTTTCGGGTCGAACTCGAAGTCCAGCCACGAACCGCGGTAAGGAATGATGCGCGCGGAGTAAAGCAGTTTGCCGGAGCTGTGCGTCTTGCCACGGTCGTGGTCGAAGAACACGCCCGGGGAACGGTGCAGCTGGGAAACAATTACACGCTCGGTACCGTTGATTACGAAGGTACCGTTTTCAGTCATCAGGGGGATTTCACCCATGTAGACTTCTTGCTCTTTGATGTCCTTGATCGCTTTGTTCGACGATTCTTTGTCGAAAATGATCAGGCGCACTTTTACCCGCAAAGGTACGGCGTAAGTAACACCGCGCAATACGCATTCTTTGACATCAAATGCCGGTTCGCCCAGGCGATAACCGACGTACTCCAGCGCAGCATTGCCGGAGTAGCTGATGATCGGGAAAACGGATTTGAAGGCCGCATGCAGGCCCACGTCGCGGAACTGATCTTTAGTCGCTCCCGCTTGCAAGAATTCACGATACGAATCCAGCTGGATGGCCAGGAGGTACGGCACATCCATGACGTCCGGCAACTTGCTAAAGTCCTTGCGGATACGTTTTTTCTCAGTATATGAGTAAGCCATCAGCGTTCCCCAGCTTGGTCACCTGCTTGTTTGGCCCCTCCCGACGGGAGCAGCCAGAAAATCGTGCAAACCCCATGGTTTGCGCCACCACATCGGGTGGTTACAGCGCGCTATCGACACCGACCCAGTCGGCTGCCAATAACGGAAAAAGGCCGGTGGCAAGAGCCACCAGCCATCAGCCTGTCGCTTAACGCTCGGGCTGGAGACGCAAAGTCGATGCTTACTTCAGCTCGACTTTAGCGCCTGCTTCTTCCAGAGTGGCCTTGGCTTTGTCAGCTGCGTCTTTGGCAACAGCTTCCAGAACCATGGCAGGAGCGCCGTCAACTACAGCCTTGGCTTCTTTCAGGCCCAGACCGGTCAGTTCACGTACTGCCTTGATCACGTTTACTTTCTTCTCGCCAGCTTCGGTCAGCATGACGTTGAATTCGGTTTGCTCTTCAGCAACGGCAACAGCAGCAGCTGGACCAGCGGAAGCAGCAGCAGCGGTAACACCGAATTTTTCTTCGAAAGCTTTGATCAGCTCAACAACTTCCATTACGGACATGTTGCCAACGGCTTCGAGGATATCGTTTTGAGAGATAGACATGACTCTAAATTCCTGGATTGGGGGACGGCCTACGCGACCATCGAAATAAACAAAAAACGCGAAAAGGAGTGTCGAGCCTTAGGCTGCGGCAGCTTCTTTCTGGTCGCGCAGTGCCGCCAGAGTACGAGCCAATTTGCTGGTTGCGCCTTGAATCACGCTCATCAGCTGGGAAATTGCTTCGTCACGGGTCGGCAGAGTTGCCAGTACGTCGATCTGGTTAGCTGCGAGGAACTTGCCCTCGAACGCAGCTGCCTTAATCTCGAACTTGTCCTGACCTTTGGCGAATT
Source organism: Pseudomonas sp. NFACC13-1 (assembly GCF_900104425.1). Taxonomy (NCBI): domain Bacteria; kingdom Pseudomonadati; phylum Pseudomonadota; class Gammaproteobacteria; order Pseudomonadales; family Pseudomonadaceae; genus Pseudomonas; species Pseudomonas sp. NFACC13-1. The sequence continues at coordinate 12,920 of NZ_FMXV01000050.1, forward strand.
CCTTGAACAAACGGGCAGCAGCGCCAGGATGTTGGGTGGAGAACGCGATCAAGGTCGGGCCGGTGAACACGTCGTTGAGGACACTGTACTCAGTGTCAGCAACAGCGCGCTTGAGCAGGGTGTTACGTACAACACGTACGTAAACGCCAGCTTCACGAGCCTCTTTACGGAGTCCGGTCATAGCGCCTACTGTTACGCCACGGGCATCAGCCACGACAGCGGACAGAGCAGCTTTGGCAGCCTCGTTGACTTCAGCGACGATGGCCTTCTTGTCTTCGAGTTTAATTGCCACGGGTTTAACTCCTGCTTGTTACCGTTTCATTCGGTCGAAACCGAATGTCGTTTTGGTGTCTGATTCGGTAAGGAACCGGGAGCACCATCTGCGTAGGCTTGTGGTTTAAGACTTGCGTCGCCTACGGTCTTGGACAGCCCCCGCCAGGCAGGGACCCCAATTTTTCGACTGGCGCGATCGCTCGCGCCAACCTTGAGTCTTACGCGTCGAGCGAGCTCTGGTCGATGACCAGACCTGGGCCCATAGTGGTGCTCAGGGTAACGCGCTTGACGTAGATACCTTTCGAAGAAGCTGGCTTGATACGCTTCAGATCAGCGATCAGGGCTTCAACGTTTTCCTTCAGCTTGACGGCGTCGAAGCCGATCTTGCCAACGGAAGTGTGGATGATGCCGTTTTTGTCGGTGCGATAACGAACCTGACCAGCCTTGGCGTTTTTAACCGCGGTGGCTACGTCTGGCGTTACGGTGCCGACTTTAGGGTTAGGCATCAGACCACGTGGACCGAGGATCTGACCCAGCTGACCTACAACGCGCATGGCATCTGGAGATGCGATCACTACGTCATAGTTCAGGTCGCCACCTTTCATTTCGGCAGCCAGATCGTCCATGCCGACGCGATCAGCACCAGCAGCCAGAGCAGCTTCAGCTGCTGGGCCCTGGGTGAAGACAGCTACACGAACGGTCTTGCCAGTGCCGTGTGGCAGCACGGTAGCGCTACGAACGACCTGGTCGGATTTACGTGGGTCAACGCCCAGGTTTACAGCAACGTCGAACGACTCGCTGAACTTGACAGTCGACAGCTCGGACAGCAGAGCGGCGGCGTCTACAAAGTTGTAGGCCTTGCCTGCTTCGATCTTGCCGGCGATAGCCTTTTGACGCTTGGTCAGCTTAGCCATTACACACCCTCCACGTTAAGGCCCATGCTACGAGCAGAACCGGCGATAGTACGCACGGCTGCATCCATATCAGCTGCAGTCAAATCCGCGTTTTTGGTTTTCGCGATTTCTTCCAGCTGAGCACGGGTAACGGTGCCAACCTTAACGGTGTTTGGACGAGCGGAACCGCTGGTCAAACCTGCAGCCTTCTTCAGCAGAACCGAAGCTGGGGTGCTTTTTGTTTCGAAGGTGAAGCTACGGTCGCTGTAGACAGTGATGATCACTGGAGTCGGCAGACCTGGCTCAAGACCCTGAGTACGGGCGTTGAAGGCCTTGCAGAATTCCATGATGTTCACGCCGTGCTGACCCAGTGCAGGACCAACAGGTGGGCTTGGGTTAGCCTGAGCGGCCTTCACTTGCAGCTTGATGTAAGCGGTAATTTTCTTGGCCATGAGGCACTCCAATTACGGGTTCTAACGCCTCGAAAGGCTCCCCGGTGACTTGCGCGTTTATCCCAGTGACGACAAAACCCCACAGCCTTGGGCTGCGGGGTTGGGATGCCTGCTCAATCAGACCTTTTCGACCTGACTGAACTCTAGCTCTACCGGAGTAGAGCGACCGAAAATGAGCACTGCCACTTGGATCCGGCTCTTTTCGTAGTTAACTTCTTCAACCGTGCCATTGAAATCAGCGAATGGCCCGTCGGTGACGCGTACAACCTCACCTGGCTCAAACAACGTCTTCGGCTTCGGCTTGTCGCTACCATCAGCGACGCGACGCAGAATCGCTTCTGCCTCTTTATCCGTGATCGGCGCAGGCTTGTCGGCGGTACCGCCGATGAAACCCATCACCCGAGGGGTATCCTTGACCAAGTGCCAAGTCCCTTCGTTCATATCCATCTGTACCAGCACGTAACCCGGAAAGAACTTGCGTTCACTTTTGCGCTTCTGGCCATTACGCATCTCAACCACTTCTTCAGTGGGGACCAGAATCTCGCCAAAGCCATCTTCCATGCCAGCCAGCTTTACGCGCTCTATCAGCGAGCGCATGACATGCTTCTCGTAACCCGAGTAAGCATGCACAACGTACCAACGCTTAGCCACGGGACACCCTTAGCCAACAATCAAGGAAACAAGCCAGCCGAGCAGGGAGTCGAGCCCCCACAACAGCAACGCCATTACCAGAACAACAGCCACAACGATCAACGTGGTCTGCGTGGTTTCTTGGCGAGTCGGCCATACGACTTTACGAATCTCGGTGCGAGCTTCCTTAGCGAGTACAAAGAAAGACTTGCCCTTGGCCGTCTGCAAGCCTACAAAGGCAGCAACAGCAGCAATGGCGAGCAATGCAAGTACACGGTACAGGATCGGCGAAGCAGAATAATACTGATTGCCAACAACGCCAATAACCACCAAAGCGACTACTACTAGCCACTTGAGCAGATCGAAGCGAGAGCCTTGAGCTTCAGCTTTAGGAGTCATCTATGAAGATCCTGTGAAAAGAAAGCCAGACACACTGAGTGAATCTGGCAGGTCAGGAGGGAATCGAACCCCCAACCTACGGTTTTGGAGACCGTCGCTCTGCCAATTGAGCTACTGACCTAAAACAAAATCAGGCCGACCATTATGCCGGCCCGAAAAAGACATTACAACTGTTTACTCGATGACTTTAGCCACGACACCAGCGCCGACGGTACGACCGCCCTCACGGATAGCGAAACGCAGGCCGTCTTCCATCGCGATGGTCTTGATCAGGGTAACAGTCATCTGAATGTTGTCACCTGGCATTACCATTTCAACGCCTTCTGGCAGCTCGCAGTTACCAGTCACGTCAGTTGTACGGAAGTAGAACTGTGGACGATAGCCTTTGAAGAACGGAGTGTGACGGCCGCCTTCTTCCTTGCTCAGAACGTAAACTTCCGCGGTGAACTTGGTGTGCGGCTTGACGGTGCCTGGCTTGACCAGAACCTGGCCACGCTCAACGTCGTCACGCTTGGTGCCGCGCAGCAGTACGCCGCAGTTCTCGCCAGCACGACCTTCGTCGAGCAGCTTGCGGAACATTTCAACGCCGGTGCAGGTAGTTTTCTGAGTGTCGCGCAGAC